>CAZNFQ010000021.1:0-9002 GCA_964571965.1 uncultured bacterium
GGAGGGAACCCATGGGAAACGACAAGATAAGCTGGCTGTGGAAGCAGGTTGAGGAGGCAAGGGAATCCAGGGACGGCGAAAAGGCCAGAGAGAGTCTCGAAAGACTTCTCGAAGACCGCTCCGTAAAGGGTACCCCCGACCACAACCTTGCAGCCCTGGAGCTTTCAAGGCTGGATATTGAGACCGGCAGGATAAGCGAAGCCGCCAGAAGACTTTCCGATTTCAGGTGGCTTGGTGTTCCGGGGCCTGCGGCTCTTCTTCTGGGGGCCGATATGTTCCTGAAACTCGACCGGTTCGAGATGTCCCTCGAGGCCCTGGACTCATACCTGAAGCTCTACCCCAGGGACACCGACGCCCTGAGGAAGAAGGGGCTGGTTCTGATGATGCTCAACCGTGACGGAGAAGCCGAAAGAATTCTGCTTTCGGTGGCCCGTCGCGAAAAGTACCGGGTTCCTTCCACCCTTACCTACCTGGCCCTCATGGAAGCAAAAGCTGACAGACTCGAGGAAAGCCTTCATCTTCTTCTTCAGGCGAAGGAACTGGCTCCCTTCGATGAAAAGATAGAACACAGCCTCCTCCGCATAGAAGCGCTCAGGGTACAGATGCGCCGCAGTGCAGTGGAGAACAAAGCCCTTCCCCTGGAAGACGTGGTGCCTGGAATGACCGCGGGGATGCTGGGTCTGCACGGTTACTCGGGGGAAACCGCAAGAGCAGCATCGGATGCATGGAAAAGGTTCTGTGCAGAATACACTCCCACTGGAAGAAAGCCTGAAGCCTGGGCCGCTGCCCTTGAATACGCGGTTACCAGGGATGGACCCCATCACACACAGGATCAGCTGGCGGCAGAGTACGGTGTATCCGTGACCCAGCTCCGTGATCACTATCATATTCTCAGAGACGCAGTTGATATCCGCTCCACAGGTCTTTTGGAAAGGATCGCCGAAGAGGGCTCGGATCTTCTCAGACAGGCCAGGCGAGAAGAAATCGCAGTGGTTCTTGCCGAGCTGGGAAGTGCCATGGATGAATTTGAGAGTGCTGCAGACGCAGCAGCATGGGTATTTGAACGGGTTACTCCCTCGGATGAGCTCCAGCGGCGCGAGGTTGAGGAATTCGTGGCATACATCTGGCGCAGAAAAAGTTACGAGTCCTGACCACCTGCTTTCCATGAATCATTATATTAACCCTGATCGTTCGGGGGGTTACTGCGCCCCGAATCTCCGGCCTGAACCATGTTCACGCCGGAATTAATAAAGTTCGTCAATAAATTTTCGAATTCAACGAAACGGGAAGAAATGACAACCAGGAAGTATGTCTATTACTTCGGTTCAACGGGAACCGACGGCGATCGAACCATGAAGGAACTCCTCGGCGGAAAAGGCGCGAACCTGGCCGAGATGACCAGAATAGGAATGCCGGTACCTCCGGGATTCACAATCTCCACAGAAACCTGTGATGCTTTCTACAAGGCCGGTTCAGTGTGGCCCGAGGGGCTTGAGACCCAGGTAAGGGAGAACATTGCATCCCTGGAGAAGGAACTGGGCAAGAAATTCGGCGATCCGGAAAATCCCCTGCTGGTCTCAGTCAGAAGCGGTGCGGCGGTTTCAATGCCCGGCATGATGGATACGGTACTGAATCTCGGCATAAATGAAACCACCCTCAAGGCCGTTGCTGAGAGAAGCGGAAACGAGAGGTTCGCCTGGGATTCATACAGGCGTTTCATGCAGATGTTCGGCGATGTGGTGATGAACATTCCCCACCACGACTTCGAACATGCTCTTCAGAAGGTAAAAGACGAAAAAGGCGTGAAGCTTGACACTCAGCTTGACCTGGGCGACCTGAAGGAGCTTGTAGACATTTACAAGGGCATATACCGTGACGCCATAGGTAAAGATTTCCCCACGGATCCCTGGGAGCAGCTGAAGCATTCGATCAACGCCGTTTTCAGCAGCTGGAACAACCCCAGGGCAATCAGATACCGCGAGCTCAACGAGATCCGGGGTCTTATAGGAACAGCTGTGAATGTTCAGGCAATGGTTTTCGGTAATATGGGCGAGGAGTCCGGAACAGGTGTCTGCTTCACCAGGGATCCCGCAACCGGAGAGAATGTGTTCTACGGGGAATATCTTATGAACGCCCAGGGTGAAGACGTGGTGGCTGGTATTCGAACACCTCAGCCCATTGCCACACTGGAAGGCCGGGATCCGGCTTCATACAGAAAGCTTCTGGACCTTCGGGAAAAACTCGAGAACCACTACCATGATATGCAGGACATCGAGTTCACCATAGAAGAGGGCAGACTGTACATTCTTCAGACCAGAACCGGAAAGCGAACCGTTTTCGCCGCTTTGAACATGGCTGTTGACATGCACGAAGAGGGGCTCATAAGCAAGAATGAAGCTGTCATGAGGGTTCCTGCCCAGAGTTTCAACCAGCTTTTCGCTCCCATTCTGGGTTCTGCGAGCAAGGCTTCCGCAAGGCTTCTCACCAAAGCGCTGAACGCCTCTCCCGGAGGTGCCTGCGGAAAAGCAGTGTTTACCGCTGAAACAGCTGAAGAGTGGTCTGCCAGGGGTGAAAGTGTCATTCTCTGCCGACTGGAGACCAGCCCGGAGGACATCGGCGGAATGGCCGTTGCAAAGGGTATCCTCACAGCCAGGGGCGGCATGACAAGCCATGCTGCAGTTGTTGCCAGAGGAATGGGAGTGCCCTGCGTTTCAGGTGCAGATGAGCTTCATATCAACAGCGCAGCCGCTGTTATGAAGTGCGACGGAGTTACGGTAAACCAGGGCGACATCATTGCCATAGACGGTTTTACAGGAGAGGTATACTCCGGAGAGGTGAAGGTTCGTCCCAGCGAGATCGTTCAGGTTCTCCGCAAAGAGATGAGCGCAGAGGAAAGCAAACTCTTCAAGGCATACAACAAGCTTGTGGGATGGGCCGACGATATTCGCAGACTGGATATAAGGACCAACGCCGATTCGCCGAGGGATACGGAAATGGCCGTTCTTTTCGGCGCTCAGGGCATAGGTCTCTGCAGAACCGAGCACATGTTCTTCGAAGGGGACAGGATCATACCCTTCAGAAAGCTGATCCTCGTAGCCGATGATGTGAAAAGGATAAAGGAGAAGCTTGATGCGGGAACCGGAGATCCGGAGGCTCTGAAAAATGAGCTTACAGGTCCAGAGACAGCCTATAATGAGGCGCTCTCAGAACTTCTTCCCCTCCAGAAGAAAGACTTCTCAGGCATATTCAGGGCCCTGGACGGGCGCCCGTGCAACATAAGACTTCTGGATCCTCCCCTCCACGAGTTCCTTCCCCAGGACGAGGACGGCCAGAGGGAAATGGCGGAGTACATGGGAGTAAGCCTTGAAACGGTGAAGAACAAGGTTGAGTCTCTTCATGAATTCAACCCCATGATGGGACACCGGGGCTGCAGACTTGGACTTACCTACCCGGAGATAACCGACATGCAGGTAAGGGCGATCATGGAAGCGGCTGTTGAAGTGTCCGAGGAAGGGATCAAAGTTATCCCCGAGATCATGATCCCGCTGGTGGGAAATGTCACGGAGCTTTCCATTGCAAGGGACAGAGCTCAGAAGGTTGTTGATTCGGTTCTTTCAGAAAAGGGCAGAACCGATGATTTTATAAAGTACAGCATCGGAACCATGATCGAAATACCCAGGGCTGCAGTTACCGCTGACAGCATTGCGGATAAAGCCGACTTCTTCAGTTTCGGTACCAATGACCTTACCCAGATGGGATGCGGTTTCTCCAGAGACGATTCCGGTAAGTTCCTTGGCGAGTATGTACAGATGGGAATCTACGAAAGGGATCCCTTCTCTTCTCTGGATGTGGAGGGGATCGGCAGGCTGGTCCGGACAGCTGTGGAACTGGGCAGGAAGACCAAACCCGGGCTCAAAATGGGAGTTTGCGGGGAGCACGGTGGAGATCCTGCTTCAATAAGGTTCTTCAATTCAGTTGGCCTGGACTATGTCTCCTGCTCTCCCTACAGAGTTCCGGTTGCAAGGCTTGCCGCTGCTCAGGCGGTTCTCGAGGAAGAGTAGAATCAGAGTGGGAACCTCTGCATGAAGCGGATCGATGTTCTTCTTGCAATGGGAAGTCCCGCACTTCTGAAAGCAACGGAAGAGGCCCTCCTGCGGGAGGGTCTTTCCGTTCAGACCACGGGAAACGGTATCGATACGGTGATGGATGCCCTGAAGACAAGGCCCCGATGTGTCTTGTGCGGCCAGGTTCTGGCGGGTATGGACGGGATGAAGGTCTGCAGACTTCTGAATTCACTTTTCTCCCGCAGAGAGATGCCGGTGATAATCAGCGTTCCTGACAGCCGGCCCGAGATGAGGTCCAGGGCCCTCAGCGCAGGCGCTGTTGCCGTTGTGGACTACTCCACCCCTCTTTCAGAGACGGCAGATCTCATACGGCTTCATCTCAGCGAATCCAGGGCAGTAACCTCACGATCCTCACTGGACCTTTCCCGGGACAGGATACTTCCCATGGCCGCGGATCGCCTTGAGGATTCCCTGGAGTCCATGGAAACCATAGTTCGTTTTGCCGGAGATCTCCGGGGGGCAACTTCGGTGGCTGAAGCCTGCAGGAAGGTATCCGCCGCGGTTCTCTGGGGGCTGGGCTTCCAGAGGGTATGGGTGGGTCTTTTGAACAGAGCGGGAACGAAGATAGAAGCTGTCTCCTATCGCGGAAGAGGGATCACAGGAGATTCCATGCCTGTAAATTCTACAGGCAGAAGACTTCCGGTGGATATGGCAATTTCCTCCGGAGCACAGGTCTCATCCTGGGAGGGAGACTTGACTGGTTCTGCGCCTGAATGGGCAGGCAGCAGAACTTATGTGGACACTCCGATCAAGTCCGGCAGCAATGTTCTGGGAATAATCAGGTCCGACAACGGACTCTCGAAAAGAAAACCTTCAAGGGACAGCCTCAGAAGTCTGAGAATGCTTTCTGACATACTTTCGTCTTTCATCAGATACCTTGATGCACGGGATCATCTCGAGGAGAGAAAGGGAACACTGGATCTAATCCTCGGTGATCTGCACAGTGCTTCCGTTACAATGGATCCGGGGGGACGCATCCTCGACTTTGCCGGCGACTTTTCCCGGATTCCGGGAGTGGGCACTCCTGTTAAGGGCTCTCCCCTGGAATCCATTCTGGTCTCCTTTCCGGAAAAACCAGTGGAAAGGATCCTGGAAGCGATAAAAACAGGGAAGGATATAGATCTGGGCCCGGTATGTACCGGGGAACGATCATGGACAGGGCTGTCGCTGCGTACATCTGGAGCCAGGGAGATAGTTCTTACCCTTGCAGACAGATCCAGTCTGGAGGCCATGTCAGAGAGAATAAAGATACTTGAATCGGAGACCGATGCAGTTGCTTCTCTTGCTGCAGACCTTACTGCCGAAAGCGATGCAAGGGAGATATGCAGAACCATGCTGCGCACCCTTGAAGTATTCTATCCGGCAGAATCCATTGCGGTTATGGCGGCAGGCGAATCCGCATCTTCGATGATACCGGATTCCCTGTCGGTGAATGCGGTTTCAGGATCCGTCTACAGGAACGGCGCCCTCATTCCCGGAGCCACGATCCTCGTTGATGCAACCGGGGAAAGCGGAGGAGTGGTTTGTGAGGCGGTGCGCAATTGCAGAATCACCAACATTCCCGACGTGATGCACTGTGATTTCTACATAAAAGGCATAGCTCAAACAAAAAGTGAACTTGCAATTCCCATGCTCAGCCGCGGCAGGGTGGTTGGTCTGATAGACTTGCAGAGCCCTGTGCTGAACAGGTTCCACTCCGATGACATCCGAAGACTGAACAATATGGTGGGCTTCGCCGCAGGGGTCCTCGACACGTCACTTCAGAAAACGGAGCTCATAAACATGGCCAGGAGGGACCGGCTTACAGGTCTGCACAACATGACCTTCTTCGAGGAGAGATATCCCGAGGAATTCGAGAGGGCCCAGAGATACGAATATCCCTTCTCCCTTATAATGATGGATATAGATGATTTCAAAAACTACAATGACTCCCTGGGGCATCCCATGGGGAATGTGCTTCTTCAGAAGGTTACCGAGGCCATGTCCACCGCGCTGAGGGATGTTGATATTCTCGTTAGATATGGGGGCGAGGAATTTATCTGCATACTTCCTCTTACTGAGAAGCATGTAGCCGTTGAAATAGCAGGCAGAATCCGTTCGAAGGTCATAGAGGCCAACTCACAGATACCCCATGCCGAGGAACAGCCCAGAGGATGTGTCAGCCTGAGTCTCGGAGTGGCTGCATTTCCAGTGGACTCCAGAGAGAGGGATGAACTGATAGAACTTGCGGACCAGAGAATGTACAGAGCGAAGAGAGCAGGTAAGAACCGTGTGTGCCATACATAGAGGCTCATGATGTATGATGTTGTAATAGAAGACGGCTTCGGCTGGTACTGCGTGAAAAGGCTTCGGAAAGCCATAAACCGCATGGTGGAAGAAACAGGCGGCTGGCCCGATGGCACGTGCCGGGGGGATTCGGTGCTCCTGAAGGTTAACATGCTGGCTGCAAAGGATCCATCCAGGGGAATAACCACTCATCCGGCGGTGGTTGCTGCCGTTGCATCTCTTCTAGTGGAAAGGGGATGCAGTGTGACCATCGGGGACAGCCCCGGCGGAGCGGTCAAGGGAGTGCAGAGGTACTGGAACAAATGCGGTTTCACGGCAGCAGCCGAAATGACCGGGGCCGATCTGGTCAGTTTCGAGGCATCCGGTTCCAGGCGTGTTTCCCTTGAGGGAAGAGAATACGATGTTGCTCTTCCCGTTCTTGAAGGATACACCTGCAGAATAAACCTTTCGAAGTTCAAGACCCATGCCTATACCAGAATGACCAACTCAGTGAAGAACGCCTTCGGGATCGTACCCGGCTTCGGCAAGGCCATGCTTCACATGAGAAGTCCCAGGCCTAAGGACCTGGCGGTTAACATTGTGGACCTTTTCCAGCTTGCAAACTTCAGCCTTAACATTACAGACGGCATTCTCTGTATGGACGGAAGAGGACCCAGCACCGACGGGAGAAGGAGGAAAGAGGGTTTTATTGCTCTCTCCAGAGACGGCGTTTCCCTGGATATGGTACTCTCCCAGATGGCAGGGCTTCCCTGGGAGCAGCTGGATTCGAACAGAGAAGCAAGGCGCAGAGGACTGGGTAAGCCCTATGAAGAGATCAAAGTGAAAGGAAGCCACCGTTTCGAAGACTTCCAGATACCCGGGCCATCATATCTGAACCACATACCGCGGTGGCTTGGTTCACTTGCCCGTGTGCTTCTTCGCAGAGCACCTGTATCCAATTCCAGATGCACGGGGTGCGGCGTATGTAAAAGGGCCTGTCCTGTAGGTGCAATAGAGATAAGGCATGGCAGAGCATATATGAAAAAGGGCGTGTGCATAATGTGTCTCTGCTGCCACGAAATGTGTCCTGAAAATGCCGTGGAGCTCAAACTGCCCATGGGAAGGAGCTGAGAGTGGCTGCTAAACATAAGTTTTCCCACATCATTCAGTATGCCCTGACAAGGTTCTTTTCCTTCTGGATAAACGTTATGCCTCTGAAAGCAGCTCTATTCTCCGGTGCCTTTCTAGGGAAAGCAGCCTGGTTTCTAAGGGTTCGCAGGGATGTGTGCAGCATTAACATCAGAACGGCCTTCCCGGAGAAGAGCCCAGGGGAGGTAAACCGTATCGGGCGGGAATCCTTTGCCAATATCGGAAGGTTCATGGCGGAATTCATCCGCCAGAGCAGAATGGATGAGAAGTATTTCCAGAAGTACATAACAGTGGAGCACAACCGGGCTCTGGAAAGCTTTCTCGCCTATGAGGGCGGTGTAATTGCCCTGGGATACCACTTCGGGAACTGGGAGTACAACGGTGTCTGCCATCAGTTCCTCGGCAAAAAAACAACCTTCCTGGTGGGCAGACAGCACAACAGGCTTATCGACGGTTACATAAACAGGCTCAGATCATCCCTGGGCCCCGGTCTTCTAACCAGAGACGTATCCATGAGGGGAATAATACGAATATCGAGGGAAGGCGGAGCGGTATGCTGGCTAAGCGATCAGTATGGGGGTAAAAACGGTCTGGTTGTGGATTTCTTCGGCAAACCGGCATCAACACCAAGGGGGGCGGCGGCTTTCAGCGTCAAGCTGGGCATGCCTATCCTCTGCGGTGTGATGATAAGGGAAAAAGGACCCTATCAGCGATTTTCCCCGAGAGCCTTTATTCTTCCTGATCCAGAACTTCAGCGTCATGAAGCGGAACTGGACGTGACGGCGAGGTACACAAAGGTTCTCGAAGACCTGGTAAAGGAGTACCCGGAACAGTACTGGTGGGCCCACAGAAGATCGAAAAGGACAACCGACTTCTATAAAAAAAACTGAATCTGCCCCCGGGATGATATTGTTTCACCATTTTATGGCAACTATAGTAGTAGTGATACCGATTCACACAGGAAGTCTCTTGTAAGGAGCTGTTCGTTATGCTTTTGGACAAACCTCTTCCTGAAAAGCCTCAGCGTGCCCTGATACTTGGAGCCGGCAGGTTCGGGTCTTCGGCTGCTGTAAAAATCGCTGAAAGATGGCCCCGCTGCTCCATATTGATATCCGATATCAAAACCCCGATCGACGCATCCCTTCCAGGGCAGCACTTTCCTTTAACGGAGGCCATGGATTTAATGAACGATCATCTCCAAAAGGCCATTCCCGACGATATCGTGGTTCCATGCATTCCACAACATGCGGCTTTCAACTGGGTTCTCAGCCACCTGGGTTTCTGCATTCCCGTTCCTTTGAAGCTGATGGAAGAGCTTCCCGGGGCCGTTGCAGGGAATGACGGATGCATCTATTCTTCTCTTAGCGATTTCACCTGTCCTGTGAACTGCGATGAACCCGGTGACCTTTGTCCGGTGACCAACAGGAAAAGGGCGGCTCCCCTGTTCGAGATAATATCCTCTTC
>CAZNFQ010000021.1:9012-28293 GCA_964571965.1 uncultured bacterium
ATGTACCCACTTATACTACAATTGCCGTGCGCTCTGCCCAGCTTTTACCGGGGACCGGCGCCTACACCAGCGGAGTTCTTTTCGAGCTTCTGGACCTTGTGAGAAAAAAGAGGGGCAGGTTCCTTATCGCAACAGCCTCAAAGTGCCACGGAGTGATCCACGGGTTTACCCACTGACCGATCAGGATATCCGGCTAATCTTCATTCCCTTCTCCCGTTATTGACCGATACGGTACTTTCCCATATTTTCACTTGGTTTCATGAAAAAGCAGAAAGGGGAGATGGATGAGAATTACTTTGATTCTTGCCGTTATCGCAATTGGAATTTGCCTGGCTCAGGCACCTTCCTACGATCCGTTCAACTACATGTACTGCAGCGGCTCGGCAATAGACGTGGGATACTACGGAGCACCCTGCATTGCGGACTGGAACGGCGACGGAGCGAAGGATATGGTTCTGGGTATATTTACCGGCGGCAACATCAGGTTCTACGCCAATGAGAACACCAATGATTCCCCGGTATTCAACAGTTACCAGAATCTGCAGGCGGACGGGGTGAACATCACACTGCCCTCCGGTTGATGCACCGGTGCCACGAATCCGCAGGTTGCGGACTGGAACGGCGACGGTCTCGACGACATCATTGTTGGTGACAGAAACGGATATGTAACCTGGTTCAGAAGGACCGGCAGCGGAGTTAACGACCTTACTTCCGAGGGACATGTTTCAGATGGAAGCGGGATAATCGACGTGGGTACGAACTCGGCTCCCGTGGTTGTGGACTGGAACAACGACGGTCTTCTGGATCTTCTTGTGGGAAACGAAACCACAACCCAGGGTATAAGGCTTTATCTTAATTCAGGTACGCCTTCCGCTCCGGTACTCACCACCTGGACATACATTCAGAGCGGTGGTTCGAACATAAACCGTTACAGATGCTGCCCTCAGGTTTACGATCTGAACGGTGACGGTAAAAAAGACCTTCTCATGGGCGAGAATGACGCAAAGATCTACTACTACGAGAACACGGGAACAGATGCGGATCCGGAATTCAACGGTTATGAGGCACTCCAGAGCGGAGGCAGTGCCATAGACCTTTATTATGGAACCAGACTCTGGGTGGATGACTGGGATTCAGACGGCCTTCCAGACCTTCTCGTAAGTGACTTCGACGGATATGTGTACGTCTTCATGGCCCAGGATACCGGCGTGGAAGACTTCACCTCCCGGGGAATAGAGGACGGATTCTCCATTGCTCCTGCGGTTAATCCCGCAGCCGGAGCATTTTCCGTAAGACTTCAAGGCGCAGCGGGGGGGATATCTGAGATAACAGTTTATGATGGTGCCGGAAGGGCTGTGGCATATACTTCGTCGAACAGCGAAATTGTCACCATTAATGCTGAATCACTGCCTTCAGCTGTCTACACCGTCGTTGCAAGGAACAGCGGTGCCGTGTCCGCATGCAGAATGGTTCTTACCGACTAGTTCTCAGGAACGAAAAAGGGGCGGTCATCTGGCCGCCCCCTTTTCTTTAAACCTGCTCGATGGACTCTCTAATCATATCAGCTTCAGGGGAACCGATACCTGAGCAGTCGACGATGTTCAGCTGCTGATAACCGGCCTCGGGATCTTCCTCCCAGGCAAGAATTCCCTGTTCGGAAATGGAGAACCTCCAACTCCATCCTGTTTCCTGGAATACATATTGTTTTACCAGTTCGCCGCCCATGTCGAAGATGTCGAACAGCGGCCTTTCCTGTGTACCGCGCTGCACCCAGATATTGCCGTCTGGACCTATGTCCACCTTAAGTATCATATCCCTGTAGGGCTCGGGGTTGTATCCAGTCATACCCTGGGCACCCATCTGGTTCATGAACCCTTCCATGTAGGCTTTTTCCTCGGCGATTTCCTCTTCGGTCTTGGGAACCGGTTCCAGGTCCTGCACTATGGTCATTGCTTCGGTGCCGTTCGGATACCAGCAATGAACCTCGTACTGGTCTGACTCGCAAAGGGCCATGAGGATCATGTCCCGGTTCCCACCCAGGGTAAGACCCAGGAGGAAGTCGTTGATCATGTCCGATGCGCCGTTGTTTATCAGGTCATTCAGAGATACATCGGTGGATTCAGCCCAGAAGACATGCCCGTAGTCTTCCCGGGCATACTGGAAATCCACGATCCTCCGGTACAGAACGAAATTCTGGCCGTCACCCTCGTCGAAATCAGGCTTGTAGGCGATGAAGTTCGTGTCTGAAACAGCTACGCACTGAAGGGGCGGGTTCTGTGCCCAGAGTGAGATCTCCTCCTTGAAGCCCAGTGTGTCGTCGAATACAACGTACCCCTGTTTCAGCATATTGCTTACGTGGGTTTCCCCGCCCATCTGAAAGAACTCGAATGATGTCATTGAAAGCTCACCGGGGCCGTCGCCCTGTCTGGATATCTGTCTGATGTACTGCCCCTCAGGCGTGTACTCTTTCAGGCATGACATGCCGGTATCGAGAACTATGATGTTTCCCGTTACCTCATGATACTCGGCTTCACCCAGGATTCCGAATGTGTTGGTGGAATCGCCCAATTCCGCGCCTATGGAAGCCGCTATACGAAGTGTATCAATCTCGATGCCTCCGGATACTGCCGTGTTCTCTGCGGGGGTTTCTTCTCCGCAGGCGGTGAACAGCAGCATTATGAACATGGACAGCAGGATAACTTTCATGGTTTGCTCCTTTTCGTTTTCAATCTTTGTGTAATATCAAAGGCATTTACGGAATGTCAAAAACCGCCGGAAACAAGTATATTGCCCGTTGATGAAAGGAGCATTCCATGAAGGTTTCCGTACTCGGATGCGGCAGGTGGGGCAGTTTCCATCTCTGGTATGCTGCGAAGCAGGGATTTTCCGTGACAGGATGGGAACCGGCAAACAGCACCCCCTTCAAGGAACTCATGGAGAAACGCTCGAACCGTTATCTTGACCTTCCTGACAGCGTCAGCTTAACCACAGACATCGCAGAAGCCCTGCAGGCCGATCAGATAAACGTCTCCGTTCCCGCCCAGCATTTCAGAAAACTTGCCTTCGAGCTTTCAGCCTATGATCTGAGGGATACCGATCTTGTCCTGTGCATGAAGGGTCTGGAAACGGGCTCTGGTAAAAGGCTGTCAACAGTGTGCATGGAAGAAGGAATTAAGGCAAGGTCGATCAGTGCCTGGGTTGGACCGGGCCACCCGCAGGATTTCGTTAAAGGGGTTCCCGGCTGCATGCTAGTGGTATCTGAAGACGACAAAGCCTCAAGCAGGATAACGAGCAGAATGGGTTCACCCCTTGTAAGAATGTACCGCTCTACGGATATGACCGGCTGCGAGATAGGTGCAGCTGCCAAGAACGTGGTGGGAATAGCAGCTGGAATGCTTGACGGCATGCACATGAGCGGACTCAAGGGTGCCCTCATGGCAAGGGCTCCCCAGGAAGTTGCAAGGCTTGTGAAGGCCTGTGGAGGCGACTGGCGAAGCGTTTACGGTTTATCACATCTGGGAGACTATGAGGCAACCCTTTTCTCTCCTTTCAGCAGGAACCGGGGTTATGGCGAAGCCCTTGTAAGAGGCGAAGAACTTGAAGGCCTCGCCGAGGGGGTACCCACTTCCCGGGCGATGCTTTCCCTGGCAGGGCAGTACCAGGTGGAACTTCCCATAACTTCCATGGTAAGGCATATAATAGAGAAGAAGATCGACTTGAAGACCGCAATAGGCCATCTGTTCCTGAGGCCCCAGAAGGAAGAATTCAGTGCCCTTCTTTCATAGATACCTAAGAGGAGCCCTTCTTATGCTGCTTCTGACACCGTTTTCCGCGGAATCCATCCAGGCTGAATGCAGATATTTCTGGGTTGTAAGGGATGGTCTGGAAACTCCGCAGCAGGTTGATGAGCTTCTGGAAAGGGCTCGGGATGCCGGGGCAAACGGTGTGGTGGTTCAGGTGGTGGGCAGGGGCGAAGCCTACTACGACTCAGAAATACTTCCGCCAGCCGATTTCTCAGGATATGAAGACCCCCTTGCATACGTGATTCAGAAGGCGGGACCCATGGGCCTGGAGGTCCATGCCTGGGTAAACGCCTTCCTTGTGTGGTCATCCCCCGAAGCTCCCGAATCGCCTGATCATGTGTACAATGCCCATCCGGAGTGGTTTACCGCTAACCGGAACGGAAGGAACAGCCGGAACTATTCAAAGACAGAGGCGGAAGCGGCGGGTCTTGTTGGCGCCACCCTTTCACCTGCCTGTCCCGGCGTAAGGGAATACGTAGCCGAAATAGCCGAGGAATTAGCCGTAAACTATCAAGTTACCGGAATACACCTGGACTATATAAGATACCCCAACTCATCATTCGGATTCGCTCCGGTGGAGACCGAACTTTATTACCTGCAGACCGGACTGCGCCCCGGCGATGATCTCAATGAATGGAACCGCTGGAGAACGGAGCAGGTAACCGCCACGGTCTCAACGGTGAGGGCGGTTCTCCGTTCAGCGGATCCCGAGGTGCTTCTAACCTGTGCCGTGATGGCTAACCCCGTCAGTGCAGCATCCGAGTTTTCATGCGACTGGAGATACTGGCTTCAGCAGGGTCTCGTGGACTATGTGTTCCCCATGGCCTATACATCGGATCCTGTGCAGGCAGCCGGTCTGGCGGCATCCACCACTGCTGAGGATCCCGAAAGGGTTATCTACGGCATAGGAGTATGGAACCAGACCGTGGCAAATGCCCTTCAGGGAGCTGAAAAGGCACTCTCTTCAGGTGCCCGGGGAGTTTGCGTATTCAGTCTTAATTCACTTCCTGAAGGCGGGGAAGAAGAGCTCAGGAACATGTGGGGTTCAGGTTCCATGCCGGAGCACGGAGTGTCACCGGCAATGTTCAACAGGGTGGTGCTAAGGTGAAGCTGGCGGTTCTTGCAAGCGGTTCTTCAGGGAACGCCATTGCCGTGGAACACAACGGCCAGATGCTCTTCTTCGATGCGGGACTCAGCGGAAAGCAGCACCTGATAAGGCTCGGGGACTCAGGGCTTCCCCCGGCTGAACCCGTGGGTTTGTTCATAAGCCATGAGCACGGCGACCACTCAAAGTGCGCCGGTGTTTTGGCCCGGAAATGGAAAGTACCGGTGTTTGCAACCGAAGGTACCATAAACGGTTCCAGAATAAGGAGTCAGAAACTCCATGGCCTTGAAGTTTTTTCCAACGGGGACAGGGTGGTAATAGGAAACTTTCTGGTTGAACCATGGAGTATTGCCCACGATGCAAGGGATCCCAGCGGGTTTACCGTTACCGCAGGGGGAAGAAGGCTGGGTATTGCAACTGACATGGGGGAAACGGGACCAATGGTACAGAAAATGCTCGAGGGATGTCACGGGCTGGTCTTTGAATTCAATCATGATATTGATATGCTCTGGAACGGACCGTATCCATGGCCGCTAAAGCAGAGGATCGCCTCCGGAGAAGGACATCTCTCCAACGATTCTGCTGCAGAAGCGCTTTCAGGGCTTGTTCATTCAGGGCTGAGGTTCTGTGTCGCAGCCCACCTCAGTGAAGAGAACAACACAGCAGAGAAAGCCATGGAAGCATGTGGTGAGGCTGCCGGCGGCAGATTTGAAGTCATTGCGGGTATGCCATACCGGGCACTGCCCTTCATGGAAGTATAGGAGGCATTTTGTTCAGGACTATTATTCTTGCCGCGGTTCTTGCTTCGCTGTCATTGGCGGGAACCATTGAGATCGGTATAGGCGGATCAGGCATAACTCCCATAGGCGGATGGGGCGAAAACCTCAGCAGCGGCCTTTCCGGTGAAGTGCAGTTCAACTGGCTGATTTCGAGGAAATTCAGAGCAGGCGCCGGAATAGAAGGGGCAACCTACGGCGACGGAAGCAGCGGAAACGCTTCTTTTTCCCAGCTGAAACCCATGGGTATCCTATCCTTCTATCTCAGACCCCATGGAGCTTCCTTCAACCCGGGTATCGTGGCGGCATTCGGATACTGCAGAAGCAGGCTTTCTTCAGGCGGCGGAGTGGATCCTGCCAGCTGGGATCCCTTCTGGAGAACGGGACTGCGCTGGAACTTCAGCCTTGGTTCTCCCTGGAGGGCCGGGATCGGTTTTGACCTGGAAAGCGTTATGGCGGCGGACAAGAGCGGAGATGCCTTTAAATTTGTCCTGGGCGTTTCAAGGGAGGTGCAGCTGTGAAAAAGGCAATGATCATTGCAGGTGCTGTGTCCCTTCTTCTCATTGCAGCATGCGACAGTAATCCTCTCTATCTCAGGCTTTCATCGAACTACTTCCCGGTATCTCCCTCAGGGGCCACCTGGGAATACACCATGGAAGGCGGAGGAAGCAAGATAGTAACGGTGGTGGATCAGACGGTGACAGGGGAAAGACCCTGCTGGAGATTTCAGTCCGGAGCTGACTATACCTACTGGATAAACGAGAACGGCAGGCTTGAAAAGTACGAGGACCACACAGTTCTGTTCAACGGATTCCAGATACCCATTTACCAGGGATGGGTAACCATGCTCCAGTGGCCCCTGGCGGACGGCATGACAAGAAGTGACTCAGTGGGAGCCCAGGCGGTAAGCCAGGGGGTAACCCTCAGCCATACCTGGGTGAGGAACCAGACGGTAACCGGACCGGAAATCTCCCCGGACGGTCAGTGGGCAGACTGCTACAGAGTTCATCAGGAGGAAACTGTTATCAACTGGGTGCAAACCGCCGGATTCGCTCCTGAAACCACCATCATCGTAAGGAACATCTGGCTTGCGCCTGACGTGGGAATGGTGGCCATGGAGTCCGCGGACAGCGTGCTCACACTTGTTTCATTCACAGGCGGCGGGGAGTAGACCTTGACCATCCCGGCAATATTCTCCGTATCCTTCGTTCTTGTTTACATATACATAGCCTTCGGCAGCCGTTTCAGGGGTGCCGTGGTGTGGGCCGGTGCAGGTTTTTCCGTTGGAATTGCCGCCATATTCGGCCTGACCGTGGACATAGTCACCCTGCTGCATATGGTGAACTGGAACGTCCTGCTGATATTCTCAGGAATTCTCTTCACCGCAGAGGTTCTCATCGATGCCGGTGTACCTGCACATCTTGCAGGCAGGATCATTGCCATGAGCAAAAACTACGGATGGGCGGCTCTGCTGATCTGCGGGTTATCCAGCGTGATCTCCATATTCGTGGAAAACGTGGCCACTGTGATGATAGTTGCTCCCATTGCCCTGGAAGTAAGCAGAAGACACAAAGCAAACCCCGTGATCCTTCTCATTGGGATCGCCATAGCCTCCAACCTGCAGGGTACCGGAACCCTGGTGGGCGACCCACCTTCCATGATACTGGCTGCAAGTGAAAACATGGGTTTCAACGACTTCTTCGTAATGAACGGTAAACCGGGGATTTTCTGGGCGGTCCAGCTTGGCGCAGTTGCCAGTTTTTTCGTTCTGTATCACTTTCTGGGCAGGGACAAAGGAGATGTTCCAAAGGTGGCTGTTCCCCCTGTTGCAAGCTGGATCCCCGCATGGATACTTGCCGGAGTGATCATAGGGCTTGCGGGAATAAGCTTCTTCAGCCCGGGAATTCACCTTACCGCAGGTCTTCTCTGCGTGGGAGGCGGTCTTCTGTCCCTTGTCTGGTATGCTTTTTTCCGGAGGAAGCGGGGTCACCTGTTCGAGAACTGCGTTGACAGGAAAACGAGGCATGTGGTAAAGGCTTTCGATCTGGACACCCTGTTTCTCCTTGCGGGAATATTCTTTATGGTTGCGGCACTGGATCACTACGGTGTCATGGAGCAGGTGGGAGAGTTCCTGGCGGGTATTGCCGGGGGTAATCCCCTTACCGCATACCTGATAATTGTAACCGGTTCACTTGTATTCAGCGCCTTTGTAGACAACGTGCCCTTCGTAACCGCCATGATACCCGTAACCCATGCCATTGCAGCTTCCATGGGCCACGGAAACAGTGAGCACCTTTACCTTACATTCGGTCTTCTGATAGGAAGCTGCCTTGGCGGGAACATCTCTCCCGTGGGTGCGGCGGCCAACATCGTATCGGTATCAATACTCAGGAAGAACGGTTACAAAGTGAGTTTCTGGGAGTTCGTAAGGGTGGGCCTTCCATTCACTCTGGTTGCCACCGCGGCAGGGGCGGCATTCATATGGTTCGTGTGGCACCCGTGAAAGATCTGAACTTCGATTTCACCCGGAAACCCTTTAGAACGAAGGTTACCTTCCTGCACGAACCGGAAATGAACCTGGAAGCGGATATTGTTTTCATGGACGCAAAGGTGGCTTCCATCCACGGCGGAATCCTTCCGGCGGGGGTAAATGTTATAGAAATACCCGGAGGAGAACTTGCAAAGACACCGGAAACCCTGCATGAAATATGGAAAAGAATGTCCGACGCAAACCTCCGCAGAGATCAGAGAGCGGTTGTAATCGGAGGCGGAACCGTCTGCGATGTATGTTCTTTCGCCGTATCCACATGGAAGCGGGGCACAGAACTTGCTCTTGTTCCCACAACCCTTCTCTGTATGGTGGATGCATCAATGGGAGGTAAAACGGCGGTAAACATCGGCGGACACAAGAATCAGGCCGGCACTGTTTATCCTGCAGGTGAGATATTCATATGGCCTGGATTCCTTGAAACCCTTCCCAGGGAAGAAATGAATAATGGAATTGCCGAAGCGCTGAAAACCGCGGTAATAGGAGACAGAAAAATAGTTGATTACCTCCGGAGCGAAGACTATGCGGAATCAGTAAAACACTGTCTTATGGTAAAGGGGAAAATAGTTGAGCAGGATCTGGAGGAATCCGGCAGCAGAAAACTTCTTAATCTGGGCCACACCGCAGGGCATTGCATAGAGGCTGCCTCAAGGTTCAGCATTCCCCACGGTCTGGCTGTTGCAATGGGTATTCCCGTGGCTGCAAGGATGGGGGGGAACACCGGGTTTGCGGAAGAGTTCATGGAAGCAGCCCGTTCGCTGGGAATCGATACCCATATTCCAGGGAGCATAACGGCCCTGGATGCCATGGTACATCTGAGTGCGGACAAAAAAACCCTTTCCACAGGAAGAACCTGGATTATTCCGGAAAACTGGGAACACTGCGAAATGGTGAACATCCATCCGGATGAGGAGGGGAGACTCCTTACGGAATCATGGCGGTGAACACCGGGGAAAACGGCTCATTCTGGGATCATCTGGAAGAATTCAGAAGAAGACTGTTCATGGTTCTGGCAACGGTGGCTGTCCTGGCTGCAGTTGCTTTTTTCTTCAGCGCCAGAATCACCGGAATTGTAACTGAAACCTCTCCAGAACCTCTCTCAGCCCTTTCTCCTGCAGAAGCCATTACAGCCCATCTCAGGCTTGCCGTTGCCGCAGGGATCATTATGGCCAGTCCTGTGATCCTCTTCCAGATATGGCGGTTCGTGGCTCCGGGCCTTTACAGCAATGAGAAGAAAGCGGTGGTTTCAGTAACCGCAGCAGGATCGATCCTCTTTATATCAGGTGCCGCTTTCGCGTGGTTCATGATCAGAGAACCGGCCCTGATCCTGTTCCAGAGCTTCGAAACAGGGAAGATCACAGGTTTCTGGAGTGTATCCAGCTACATCGATTTCATTGGAACTCTGCTTCTGGTTTTCGGCACGGCTTTCCAGCTGCCCCTTGCAGTTTTCTTTCTGGTCAAGACAGGCATTGCCGAACCGGCGGATCTGGCAAGGTACAGAAGGCACATCCTTGTTGGCCTTCTTGTGATCGCTGCCATCCTGACCCCTCCTGATCCCGTCACGCAGATAATGCTCACACTGCCCCTTTATGTTCTCTTCGAACTGAGCCTGCTGGTGGCCAGGATCGGACAAAGAAGGAACAGGCGTACCCCGGAACCTGATTGATCCTTTCATCACTGCTGTTCAGATGGCGCTGATGCCTTTGCCGTTGAAGACATTTGCCATGTACCATTCGAGGGTTTTTCTTAACCCTTCGTCAATGTCGACATGGGGTGTGTAGCCTGTGGCTTTCAGGGTTTTCTCCATGTCAGGGCAGCGGCGGGTCGGGGAGCCCGGAGTTACAGGACCGGGAATGAGTTCCCCTGCAGTTCCAGCTGTTCTGATGATCTTCTGTGCCAGTTCCATTATGGTGAGTTCCGGCTGCTGGTTGCCGACGTTGTAGGCTTCACCCATGGAACCGGGTAACCGGGCAAGGGCCGTGATCATGTTTACTGCGTCTTCGATGTAGCAGAAAGTTCTGCTGTGGGTTGGTGAGAATATCTCAAGGGTTTCTTCGTTCATAGCCTTCCTGAACAGTTCAGGGATAACATGCGAGAGGCCCATTCTGGGTCCGTAGAAGTTATGGGGTCTGATGATGGTCACAGGAATGCCTGAGTGGAGGCACATTGCCTCACCGTAGATCTTTGAGAGCATATAGGAGGTCCGGTTTTCATTAAGGTCGGTTACCGCCAGGGGTGTTGATTCCCGGGTGGGGATCTCAAGGCTGAAGTGTTTCAGTGTCCCCGCATATATCTCGCTGGTGGATGTGAAGATGAACCGGTGAAGATCCTTCTGCTTCTTCGCGAACTCCACCATGTTGGCAAGGAGTTTCGTGTTACCCGAAAGAACTTCATAGGGGGCCCTTAGCACGTGCCGCACTCCTATTATTGCCGCCAGATGGTAGATGTGGGTAAAACCGGCATCCAGCTTCTCAACCTCTTCATTTTCCAGAAGATTCGCTTCCACGAATTCGACGTTTTTCCTTCCTGCGAGTTCTTCCAGAGCAGGGTCCATTACTCCCCTTGCGAAGTTGTCGGTGAGAACCACTGAGCTTCCCAGGTCTGAGAGTTTTTTTGCAAGGTGGTAGCCTATGAAACCGGCGCCGCCTGTAATGAGGACTCTTTCCATGTCAGCCTCTTCCCGTGGAGATCAGTGGGTTTTTCATTTTAGCTATAGCGCTGTACTGGCACCGGGTAAGAACATTGTTAGCGTCCACCACCAGAATTTCCCGGCGGCCTTTCAGCCAGGTTTCGAAGTTAATGTCCCTGTATTCACCGTGGGGGACCGCCAGAACCACTGCGTCGAATTCGCAGGGGTCAGGCAGGTATTTCTCAATCCTCAGGTTCATTTCGTCCCAGTGGTTCACGAAGGGGTCTTCCGGAATCACGGCTGCTCCCAGTTTCAATGCTTCCCGGGTGAAGATTTCCGACGGGGAGTTCCTTGTGTCACCCACATCCTGCCTGTAGCTGATACCCAGGAGCAGAATTCTTTTCCCGGAAAGGGTCCCGAAGTGGTCCCTGATTTTCTCCAGGGTCACCAGTGGCATTTCCCTGTTGGTTTTTACCGCGCTGGTGGAGAAGGGGAAATCGTGACCATGTAGTTTCAGAAGGTCCCTTGCGGCGATCTTCGCCATGAGAGGGTCTTTGGTAAGGCAGTAACCGCCAACGCCGAATCCCGGCTGGCGCATGTTCGAATGGGTGGGGCGAACCCTTATGGCATCGATTACCTGGAAGATGTTTATACCAGCGTCTTCGGCGAACCTGCCCCATTCCTCCATGAAGGCAATGGTCACGGCCCGGTAGCTGTTTTCCAGAACCTTTGCCGTTTCAGAGGCTTCCGTGGAGTGAAGCCTGGTAAGGGGGTATTCCTTCACATTGATAACCTTCGAAAGGAACTGGCCGCAAAGGTCAGCGGCTTTTTCTGTAGTTCCTGCGTAGACCCTCCAGAAGTTTACTATGGAGTCAAAATAGTCGGCTCCCGGCATGACCCTTTCATAGGAGTGGGCGATGTGGACGGTTGCGGGATCCATACTTCTTGCGGTGAGGTGCTTTGCAAGTTCCGGCTGGAGGATCCTGGTGCATGTTCCCGGGGGAACCGTTGTCTCCACTATCACCAGAGAGTTTTCCCTTATGTGGCTGCCTATGGTTGCCGCCGCTTTTCTGAAGGGAGCGAAGTCCACCTCCGGGCTGCCGGTGCCGATGCCTTTCACGTCAAGGTTCACGCTTATGAGCAGGATGTCCGCAGATTCTATGGCTCTGCTGTCCGAAGTGGCATTCAAGTTGTTTCTCTGCCTTGCCTCTTCAGCCTTTTCGTCCATTCTTCCGTCTATGGTTTTGAAGGGGAATTTTCCTGCATTGATGGCATCTATTCTCTTTCTTCCCTCTTCGGTGTCCAGGTCCAGACCGGTTACATTGAAAAGGGGCTCACCCCTGCGGTTTTTCGCGTCGGCAACGGCTATGGCCATTGCGGCGCCCACGAACCCAAGCCCCTGAACGACCACATTCTGCTTATCTGTGCTCATTTTCAATTCCTGCTCATGTAATCTTCGATGATGTTTTGAAGTGTGGTCATACGTGGGATCTTTGCCTGCCAGTGAAGAAGTTCCCTGATCTTCCCGGTATCTGCACAGATGGTTTCCACCATGGGCGAGCTGAGGCTTTTTTCGTTGACAGGGATGCTCGAACCCAGTATTTCCTGCATTTCGTTTACGATGGTTCTACCGGAGACGGCTGTGCCGGTACCCACATTCAGCGGCTGGTTCACCTCTGCTTCCGTGATCTTTACCAGGGCGTCCGCGGCATCTTTCACGTCTATCTGATCCCTCTTCGTGTGAAGGGGACCGGTGTTAAGCGGCGGGTCGGTTATACCCAGGAAAATGGAAACCAGTTTTGAGGCTATGGCAGAGGTCATCATTGTCTCCTGCTGGCCGGGGCCGAAGAGGTTGAATATCCTTGCAGCTGCGAAGGTGATACCCCTTTCCATGCAGATCCGTTGCGCTGTCAGTTCCTTTTCAAGCATGGATTTTCCGTATTCGGTCACCGGTTTTGCAGGGTGGTCCTCCCGGGTTATGCCTTCGGTATTGAGGGGCACACCGTAGACTGCGCAGGAACCTGCAAGGGTAACGTGATTCACGGTTTCGGGAAGGTTCGAGAGAAGGTTGATGGTACCCTGCACGTTTACTCCGTGCATTTCCCCGCTGCTGCCTCTGGCACCTGCAAGGTGTATCACCCACTGGTCTTCCGTGTTCCGCAGCGCTTCCCTCACGCTGCTTTCATCGGTAAGGTCGCAGTAAACCACTGACTGGTTCCGGGGAAGGTCTGAATCTCTGTGGATCATTGCGGTAACGTGATGACCCGCTTCAATTGCTTCCGCGCAGACGTGTCTGCCCAGAAAACCCGATGCTCCGGTTATGAGGATCCTCATTTCAGCTGAATTCTTCCAGATAGAGTCCGGGATCCATGGCGAATTCGTTCTGAGCCGCTGCGTAATCGTCGGGGTTGCCTATGTCCAGCCACCTGGCGTCGCTGTATTCGCACTCCACGAGTTCGTTCTCTTTCAGGAGCTTCTGAACAAGGTCCGGGAAGTCCATTTTCTCTTTTTCAGGAATGAACTCCAGGGCTCTTCTGGAATACATGTATATGCCCATACTCACATCGTAGCTGCATGTGGGTTTTTCCAGATAGCCCGTTACCCTTCTCCCCTTGTGTTCCACCACTCCCAGCTGCAGGTTGATGTCTTTCCTGTGCATGGCGATGGAGAGGGTGGCGCTGGAGGAAACATGGTTGGTGTAGAGCCTGCCGAAATCCAGTGTGGTGAAAATGTCTCCGTTGAGAACGAGAAAATGCTCGGGAAGGTTTTCTATGAGCTTCAGCGGGGCAGCGGTTCCCATGGGATGGGATTCCCTGACCCAGGAGAAGGTAACTCCCTTTTTCTTCAGCGGGTGGTCATGGAAATATGCCCTGAGAAGCTCTCCGAGGTAACCGGTGGAAAAAATGAGATCGTTGAACCCGCCTGCCACCAGCTGTCTGACTAGGATCTCCACCACCGGATACTGTCCCAGTGGAACAAGGGGCTTTGGGAAAACAGCCGTGTAGGGTGCAAGCCTGGTGCCCTTTCCGCCAGCCAGTATAACCGCAACCCGTCTTTCAGTCATGGTGAACCTCACAATCCTTATTCGACACCGTCAGAACCGGAATACCTTCCTCTTCATGAAGTAAAGGAAGAACTCACGCAGGGTATCCAGCACCACCGAGATCCTGTCCAGGGATGATTCTCCGTTCTCCCGGACTGTGTACTTGAATCCTATTTCCTGAATGGGGGTGCCGGTCCTTCTTATTTCTGCGATGAGTTCGGCGTCATAGAAAACCCCGTTGGCAGTGAGTTTCAGCTGTTTGAGGAGGGGTCTTGGAACCACCTTCATGGAGAAGTTCACATCCTTAACGTTCAGCTTCAGGAAAAACTGAACCAGCCGGTTATACACTGAGCTGAAGAGCTTTCTCTTGAAACTCTCCCTTTCTCCAATACGATAACCTATTATCACTTTGTCGTTTTCAAGGAGGGGAATGATCCTTGCAATTTCAGCCACGTCAAAGGGTTCGTCGGCATCCATGTAAAGAATGTGATCCATGGCGGAGTTGGCGAAGCCCAGACGTATGGCGCTTCCAAGCCCTTCCCGGTTGATCTGATGAATAACCCTTAAGTGTGGATCCGAGGCGGCCAGGTCGTCTGCGATCCTGGCGGTTTTATCGGTGCTGCCGCTCTCTATGATAAGGATCTCGTAGTCGCTGAAACCCTTTGACAGAACTTCCTTAAGGGTCTGAACCGATCTTTCAACGTAGTCTTCCTCGTTGTACACGGGAACAACAGCGGAAATCGACGGGTGTTCGGTTTCGGTGCCAGCTGCCATTATCAAGCCCTTTCACGCAGGATCAGATGAAGAGAATACTTCAGGCAAGAATACCGAGAGGTTGGGTCAGCTGTCAATGAGTTTTTCGGTGGTGCATTCATCGATAATCCTTTTGTGAAGCCTTATGCCGAGGAAGGAAGCCTTCAATTCTTCGTCGTTAATGGAATCTGCGGTTCTGAGAAGTGAATCGCATGCCTTTGACAGGAATTCCCTGCTCTTTCTTTTCAGCTTTTTCGAACTGCCGGCGGAGGGAATGTCCGAGAGCTTTTTGTAGAGATCGGAAAGAGTAAGACTGGTTTTTATCAGGTCGTTCATTCCGGGATTGATTATCTGCTCGGCCATTTTTGCCTGTTCCAAAGCTTCTTTCAGATTTTCACCGTTGGGGTCGAGGGTAAGAAGGGCATCTGCAAGGATTACTCTAAGAAGAGCGGTTCTGGCCATGGCGTTAATATCTTCCAGGATGCTTATGGACCTTCTAAGCAGATCAACTGCTTCGACGGTTTTCCCCAGCTTTTTCAAAGAGATCCCAAGGTAGCCCAGATTCTCCCCTTCACCTTCTTTGTCCCCTATCTCTTCGCAGATAACCAGTGCTTCCCGGTAAAGCTCGGTGGCTCTGAGGTAATCTCCCCGGTCCGCCATGATATCACCCATATTGGTTTCCGCTATCCCGCAGGTCATCCTGTCGCCGATATCCGAGGCGATCTCAAGGGCTTTTTCATAGCATTTCAGCGCTTCATCGTTTTTACCTGTGAACCTCTGGGTGTTCCCTATGCCAATGATGCTCCTGCACTGCCCTTCGCGGTCGCCTATTTCAGTGTGAAGCTCAAGAGCTTTCTCTGCATACTCAATGGAGGACTGAAACCGGCCCATGCTTCTGTTCACGATGCCAAGATTCATCATCATGGTTGCCTGGCCGTCAGTGCTATCCAGTTTTCTGAACAATTCAAGTGCTTTTTTGTAGTAGCCTGCTGCGCTTTCATTGTCGCCCATGGACCAGTGTGTAAGGCCGATGTTGCAAAGTGTATTCGCTTTAAGAATACCCATTGACGAGACTCCGGGGACCTCCAGTGCCCTCTGAAAATGTTCCAGTGCATTGTCGTATTCTCCCAGGTTGCATTCCATGAGACCGATGTTGCTCAGGGCCCGGGCTTCCCCTGACAGGTCGCCGAGTGTTTTTGAAAGCATGAGAGTTCTGATGCATGTGTGTTTGGCCCCTAGAAAGTTGGACTTTTTGCTCTGGTTCACTCCTATCCAGTTCAGAGCATCTATATGCCCTGCGCGGTCTCCCTTGAACTGTGCCGTTTCATAGGCAATCTTCAGTTCCTTTTCCGCCCGGTCATAATCTCCAGTTTCCGTGTATGATGATCCGAGAAGAATTCTTGCGTTCACCAGTTCCGGGTCGGCTTTCAACGCTTTTTCAAGCAGTTCCCTGGCCTTTTCCACGTCCTCGATACTTTTTCTTTTCCTGAAGATCTCTCCTGCTTTGAGGTAGAGTTCATATTCATCCGATCCTCCCTGTTCATTCACTGGAAAAGCCCGGTGAACACCGAGAACCTTCAGGAGGCTGTCTGCAACCTTTACTTTTATGGAGGGGAGCTCGAACCAGTCATCAGTCCAGCTGTCCGTCCAGATAAGCTTCCTTCTGCGTGTGTCATGGAGTTCCACGGAGAGCTGGAAGTGTTTTCCACTGCGCAGAAGACTCCCGATCACGAAGAATCTCACGCTTAGTCTCGAGGCGATATCAGCTCCGGAGCTTACCACCTTCCGCAGCTTGATCACATCGTTCAGCGGGGCAATGGCGATCCCTCCGGCTGCTGCCAGTTGTGAAACTATGTCGGCGGATATGCCACGGGCATAGAATTCGTCTCCCGGACGGCCGAGGTTGGAAAGGGGCATCACCGCCACCGAAGGCACTTCTCCTGCCAGGCTGATCAGATCCTCTGACTTTTCCGTGGTTTCCCTGAAACAGGGCAACGGGTGTTTTGCCGTACCCTTCAACGTGTATAGATCAATTAGTCTTCCCAGACCCTTCAGTTGCTGGAGTCCCAGGGATTGAACAGCGGGTTTCCGCCCTCCACCCATATGGTTCAGAAGCTCACCGGATATACAGATCCCACCGGGAGGCGCCATCTTTTCCAGCCTGGATGCAACGTTCACAGTGTCTCCCAGGACATCCCCGGGACGAATGCAAACGCTTCCTCTGTGGATACCTATTCTGAGACTGAAGGCCTTTCCGTAAAGCTTCCTCTGAAGAGCTCTGGAACATCTTACCGCATCCCTCGAACTTTCGAACACCGAAAGGGTTCCGTCGCCCATTTCTTTTACAAGGGTTCCGGAATGGGATTCGAGAAGTGGGATCAGGTTTTCCCTGATTTGGGATATCATCTCAAGGGCTTCGGCTTCGTTCTTCTCCATATGGCCTGTGAAACCTGCGATGTCGGTAAACATTACAGCCAGGTTTTTTCTGGGATCAGAACTCAATGGCACACCCTTTCTGAGGTGAGAATTCCACCTTTAAGATAGACAAAGGAGCCGCCCTTTACGACTAAACAAGTGTTCACTATTTTTGCTTATGAAGTGGATCAGCCGGGAAGGTGAATTTTGCAGGAACTGGGCGAGAGAATAGAGATGATATGCCATTTTTCCGGAGGCAGCGTGGTTCCCTGCAGGTTCCGGTGGCAGAACAGGGTCTACCATGTTACAAGGGTTTCATCAACATGGGAAAGCCGCAGGGGAACTGTAAAGTTCTTTCACTACGTGGTGCGGACCTCCGATGACGATGTCTACGAGATACATTTCAACACCGAGACCATGGGCTGGATCATAGACTGCGAGTATTCCCATGGAGCCTGAAAGAAAAATACTTCATGTTGACATGGACGCTTTTTTTGCCTCGGTGGAGCTTCTGGGAAGGGAAGAACTCCGTGGCAGGCCGGTTATTGTCGGCGGTGATCCCGGGTTCCGTTCGGTTGTGACCTCATGCACATATGAGGCCAGAAAGTTCGGTGTTCATGCGGGGATGTCCATGACACGGGCCCTTAACCTCATACCGGACGCGGTGGTGATCCCGGGAAGTTTTTCCCGTTACAGGACATACAGCCACAGGGTGCTGGAGGTTCTTCTCCGCTTTACCCCCAGAATGCACGCCGTAAGCATCGACGAAGCCTTTCTGGACATTTCAGACACAAGAGGTTCCATGATAGAAAAGGGCAAACAGATTCAGAAGGCAGTTTTCCATGCCACGGGCCTGTGGTGCACCGTGGGCTGCGGCCCCAACCGGCTCCTTGCGAAAATGGCCTCCAACCTTTACAAGCCCAGGGGAGTGGGGCTTCTAATGCCCGATGACATGGTTGACCTTCCCGCCTCTGCAATATGGGGGGTTGGCCCTAGAACCGCAGAAAAACTGGGTATATACGGCATAGACACCATAGGAAAGCTCAGAACCCTTTCCAGAGCCATCCTCAGGTCCATAACGGGAATACAGGGAGAAGAGCTTTACAGGTACGCCAGGGGCATAGACGACAAGCCGGTGAGGGAGTTCGGGCACACCGAGCCGCCCAAATCCATGGGCCACGAGCACACCTTCAGCGCCGATGTACAAAGGCCCGACCAGTACATGCCTGCCCTGGCCATGGTCTGTCAGAAAACCGGATGCAGGGCCAGAGAAGGGGGCTGGAAGGGCAGTGTGGTAACCCTTAAATACCGGCTTCGTAACCTTAAGAGAATAACCAGAAGGAAAATCCTTCCATGGCCAACCGACCAGGATCAGACCATACTCAGAGCCGCAGGGGAGATGGCCAAGGCACACATTGATGAACCCATAAGGCTCATAGGGGTTTCCATAAGCAGTCTGGTTCCTGCGGAAACCGCCCAGCTCAGCTTTTTCCCCGAGCGCACCGTAGCCCTTAACAGTGTTGCGGACAGGGTGAGGAAACGCCACGGCGAAAGGGCCATGGTAAGCGGCAGGGCCCTTGAGTACATTCAGGGCAAAGGGTAGTTATGGATCTATTTGAAACAAAGGCTGAAAAGAAAATCCTTCCCGGAGGCGCACAGCTGTTCCTGGGAACATCCGGTTACAGCTTCCCCCATTGGAAGGGGGTTTTCTACCCTGAAAGAATATCCGGGAAAGACTGGCTGCGGTATTACGCCATGCGGTTCAACTCCGTGGAGATAAACTCCACCTACTATGGAATCCTTTCCCGAAAGTCAGCCGAAGCAATGGCGGATTCCGTGCCACGGGGTTTCTCCTTTTCGGTGAAGCTTCACCGTTCCATGACCCACCAGAGGAATGCAGGAGCCCATGAATGGAAAGCTTTTCGGGAAATGCTTGAACCCTTCATCGAGAAAGGCAGAATGGGAATGGTCCTGGCTCAGTTTCCCTGGTCGTTCCCACTGGAGGAAGGATCTTTCAGCTGGCTTGAAGAAGTGTCTGCAAATCTGGAGGGTTTAAAAACCGCAGTTGAGTTCCGGCATGAAAAGTGGTACCGGGAAGAGGCTCTTGAAAGGGTTTTGGAAATGGGTTTTACCCCGGTATCCCTGGATCTGCCAAGCCTTGAAGGCCTCCCTGAAACAGGAATTCTCAAAGGCAGGGAAACGGTCTACC
>CAZNFQ010000022.1:0-28181 GCA_964571965.1 uncultured bacterium
TAGGCTGGAAAGCGCTGAACACAAGAAATGCTCTTCTTGAAAAAGCTGCGGGGAGATCGCTTGCAGATCCTCCGGCTCCATTCAGAAAATTCCGCAATAGAAGATGGGTGAAGGAGTGGAGCTCATATGCGGCAAAGAAAGAAATGAATCTGGGTAAACCCTGGCATCTATGGAAAAACCTTGCACCCCCTCCCGCAGAAAGAGTGATGATCCATGCCATGCTGCAGTACCTGCTGGAGGAACAATGGTTTTTACTCAAGGATTACTGCAAAGATCTCGGCATAAGAATAATGGGAGATCTGCCCATTTATGCTGCCCATGATTCTGCGGATGTTTTTTACAACAGGAAAATTTTCAAGCTTCAGCCCTCTGGAGAACCTGCCAGTCTGGCCGGGGTTCCTCCGGACTACTTCAGTGAAACGGGTCAGCTGTGGGGTAACCCCGTCTACAGGTGGAGGGAAAGTGAAGCAACCGGACACCGGTGGTGGACATGCAGGTTCAGACGATCAATGGAGCTTTTCGACGCTGTCCGGATTGACCATTTCAGGGGTTTCGAAAGTTACTGGGAAGTACCCGCCGGTTCAGAAACAGCAGAGGAAGGCAAATGGGTCATGGGCCCAGGCTACCCTTTCTTCGAAAAAGTGAGAATGACTCTGGGAGAACTCCCCCTGATAGCGGAAGACCTGGGGATAATCACCGATTCCGTGCGCCATCTTCGGAAAAAATGCGGTTTCCCCGGAATGACGGTACTTCAGTTCGCGCTTCAGGATCCTTCATTCCGGACCAGCTCCATTAAAAGAGATACTATCGTGTACACTGGAACCCACGACAACGATACCACCGCCGGATGGATTGTTTCCACAGGAGAAGCCATTGGGTACCACTCCCCGGAAGCGATAGTTGAACTGGCCCTCGGTTCGCCGGCGGAACTTGCGGTAATACCCGTTCAGGATGTGCTCGGGCTGGGTTCATCTGCCAGGATGAACACGCCTGCTAAGGCTGAAGGGAACTGGAGCTTCAGACTCCTATCAGTTCCTCCTCCCGCGGATCTGAGAAGAAAATCATTGCCGGTCAGTTCCCGGGGGACTTGACCACAGGTTCTCTTTGCTCTATGGTCTTATGCTATGAATTAGGAAGGCGAAGTTTATGATAATTCTCTTTGCGCTGTTTTCCATAATCAATGCTCCAGTTCTGCAGCTTCCGGACGGCGGCGGGCTGGTTATCAATGAAATAATGCTTGAACCCCTTTATTCTTCCAGCACCCAGATGGGTCAGTGGATAGAACTGTACAACAACAGCGACAGCTGGATAAACCTTTCCAGGTGGACCATTGAAAATGAAGAGGGACAGGTAATAGAGTTCTCCACCATTCTCGTTCCCCCCCGGGAATACTTCCTTGTTGGTGCCTCGGCAATTATCGACGAGAACGGTAACTACACGCCGGATGCGGTCTGGGGAAACTTTTCTCTCTCAACCCACGGAAGCCTTCTTCTCGAAGATAAGAGCTCAGACAGGGAAGAATTCTTCAGCTGGAATTCCTCCTGGGATATTTACCCGGGCGCCTCTCTTGAACGGGTGAATCCAGGGTGGTCAGCCAGCGACCGTGACAGCTGGTGTCATAGTGTCGAAGCCTACGGGAACGGAGATCTGGGAACACCGGGTTTAAAGAACAGCGTCTATTCAGACGGGTTCGGTCAGAACACATGGGCTTTCATCAAGGCTTTTGTTAACTGAACTTCCTGGCACTTGAGAAACTTTCAAGATCATAGTTAATTGTTTTTTCAGGGACTTCCTGCCTGTCCAGACGCACGTCTGCATCTTTGAAAAAATCCTCGGCATGGGTGGAATGATAGTCGCTGAAAACCACAACGCGCTTGATCCCGGCGCCAATGAGTGCTTTAGCGCATGTGGTGCAGGGCATGTTGGTTACGTAAGCGGTGGCCCCGGCTATTGAGACTCCGTTCTTGGCTGCCTGTGTAATCGCATTCATCTCCGCATGATTCGTTCGTATACAGTGGTTGTCAACAATAAGACAGCCCACGTCGTCGCAGTGGGGAAGACCCGGAAGAGAGCCATTGTAACCCGATGCGAGTACGTGCTTATCCCTTACTAACACACATCCGCAGTGCATTCTCGGACAGGTAGCCCTCTCGCTTGCCAGCATAGCCAGTTTAAGAAAATACTGATCCCATGAAGGTCTCATCGTTTCACCGTTCCTTCCTCTAACGGAAATTCCAGTCGAGCTGAATGCCCACAGCTGTTCTGGATGATCCTTCTGTTTCCTCCCAGCCGCTGCCAAGACTCTCTTCGCCTTCCTTACAATACCAGCTTCCCTTTATTCTGAGAACCGCTGTTCCCTCAATATGCAACGAAACTGAAGATTGAAGAAGAGCTGTTCTGTTGTAGAGGGCCGATGAACCGAATTCCCCGGGAAAGGAAAGTGAGTATGCATAAACACGACTGTTCCAGCCGTCTGTGCTGCAGCCGGCTGCAGAAAGGCTGTATTCAAAAATATCTGAAAGACGATGTCTCAGCCTAACCTCAATCCCGAAACCGGTTTCATCAGCTTCCAGGGTTGATGTATAACCGGTGAAGGGAACCTTCATGCTGATGGTAATGCTTCTGTCCGGACTCCAGCTGGCTGTGGCCCTTCCTGTGAGTGTCTGCTCTCCTTCGCTCACTGACAGTCTGAAACGCTGACTGAGCTCTGTTCTGTTTCGAAGGTTCTCGGTGAACTGAAGGCCGGCCTTTACCCTGTCTTCCGTTTCTCCCTGCAGGTAAAGAATTCCTCCGTCCACAAGCAGGTGGCTTGAAGGCCTCCATCTGATCCCGTAGCCGGCGCCGAACCTGTGGGAGACTGCAAAGCTTTCAGAGGTTTCCTGCATGTAACCCATGTTTCTGCTTACCGTGATACCGTGGCGAAGCTCAGGTAACCCCCTGGAGACGGAAACAAGGAAGTCCGCTATGGAATCGAAGTCGGTTGAAAATTCCCCTGTAAGAACGGAGTTTTCTCCTTCCAGCAGAAAGTCTGCACCTGCTCTGGAGCAGTTTGCAAGGAGTGTGTCTTCCTGCTCCTTCATTGAAGCAAATGAAAAACCGGCGGGGCCGCAGCCTGCTCTGAAAGCGATAAGGTCCCCTTCGATGCTGCCTTTTGCCTGGATCTCTGCGGGAGAGCGGTGAAGCCCGGTTGCTCCGGGATCGTGATCAGACCGGGCAATGACCCCGGCAAGGGAAATTTTCCCATAAGAGTAAAACGCCGCAATACCCGCCAGCGGGCCGCTATCGGCTGATCCGGGGCTTTCGGCATTCTCTATGCGCATACGCCAGGAAACCGCTTTGGAAAGGGAAAGGGGATCGGAGGACCCCCAGGAACCGGAATGACTTAAAACAAGACCATGGGCGAACTGCACATTGAGAGCACCGGCGACGGCTGTTAACCCGATGCCGGGAGAATAACTGATGCCCCCCGTTACAAGATCACCCCACTCCTCGCCTTGATCCTTTTCTGTGAGCAGTACTGCTTCAAAACCCTCTGCAGCCAATCGGAGCCGCTGGTAGAACGATGTTCCGCTGCCGCACCAGTAGTTTTCCTCTATGCCCCTGGGCTGTGGAAAGGAAATGCTCCCCCTGGTTCGGAGATCTCCGGGGAGGTTCATTGAGAGTATCATCAATAATGCGGCAGTCATATGGTAAGATAAGGCCTTATTCTTTCCAGAGTAGCCTCACCAATTCCCGGGATCTGTGTCATCTGGTCGATGGACTGGAATTGGCCGTGGCTCTCTATGAAGTTTATGATTGCCGATGCTTTCGACGGACCTATTCCCGGAATTGCCATCAGCATTTCCGGGGTTGCTGTATTCACGTTAACCGGAAAGACTGTTTCCTGCCGGGATGGATCATCATCCGGAAACCAGAGGGGCTGCGGTTTGAAACCGGAACCTCCGTAGCAGAGACAGACCGAGTGCCCTGAAGGCAGATCGGTATGGGTTGTATAACCATACTGGAGGCTTGCAGGTGAAACAGACAGGAGCACGGAAAAACCCATTCTCACGGGGGGTGTAAGCATGGAAGCGCTGAGGGTTATACCGGGAAAAGGCTCCACGGACGTTGTGAGTGACAGCTCTTTGCCGGCAAACTGGTGCAGGGATGCACCGGCTGCAATGGTAACACCCTGTACCGGGCAGATACCGGCGGCGGCGGAAATGGTTCTGGGAACCACCCCCGGGCCGCTGGAAGCTGGAGATGAGCTGTAAAGCCCCCTGCACGATGCTCCAAGAAAAAACCCCTCCACCGGTCTGGCGGTAAAACCCATATCCGAGGAAAACTCCGTGGCACTTCCGTAGTTCTCTATGGAAAGCCTGTGAATGGAGCAGGACACCCCGCCTGCTATTCCCCTGAACATGGTGAAAGCCCCTGCGGCTGAAACCGTGGTTTCGGAGTAGCCGTTCCGGCCGGAATAACTTGCAAAACCTCCCCAGGCGAACCTTGTACCGGAGGAGCCGACTGCGGCGGCAGTTCGGTCAAGTTCCCTGAACCCGAACGGTCTTGAAGCGGCAACCGCAAAGGTCGTTTCCTCAAGGAGGCCCACTGAAGAAGGGTTCAGCGGGATCGAAAGGTGGGTTCTCGGAAAGAGAGCGGCAGCGGCTCCCCCGGACAGCCACGGGGATTCGCTTAGGGGTTCAAATGCCGCCACCGCAATGATCAGAACAAGACCGGTCACATTCATCCTTCCTCCAATTACAATTAACCGACACACTCAGACAATTTTCAACAGGAGATTGACCGGGGTGTAAATTATTGCCATGATAGATAAAGTGAGAAGGTGTTTCCACCGAAGGAAAGAGGCAAAATGAGAGTCGTTGCAGTTGTGTTTCCAGTCCTGGCATTCCTCGCATACGCAGGGGGGCTTCCATTTTCGCATTACGGACTGCTGGATACACCAAGCGCTTCTCTTCTCCGGCATACCGAAGTTGCACTGGGCATAGGAGCTTCAGCCTATTCAATGGAAGATACGGCAGGCAACTCGAACATGGATGTGAGCATAGCCGGATACCTCGAAGTGGGTCTCTTCGGAAGGGGCCAGCTGGGGGGAACCTACCTTGGCCAGGCCGGGTTTTCAGGAACCGCCAGGGGTCTTGCTCTGATAGAAACAATAAACAGGCCCGGAATAGCAGTTGGGGTCGAAAACATTATCGGTGAAGAGAATTATGAATTCTACCGGGATGAGAACGACAGCCTTTACGATTATCCCAATGCCCAGAATTTCAGCATTTACGGTGTTCTTACAAAGGATTTCAGCTATTTCATCTCCCTGCCTGTCTGCTTGAGTCTGGGTTACGGAACCGGAAGATTTCAGCAGTCCAGCGATGCGGTAGACGGGCTTGAAAACCCTGTGCCCGGCCTTTTCGGAAGCATCCTCTTCCACCCGACCATGGAATCCGAGGTCATGCTTGAATGGGACGGCAGAGATTTCAATACAGGCGGTATGTACCGTCTCAACAGAAATATCACCTTAATGGCAGCGGCCTCTGAACTGGAGCATCTCTTTGTGTCAGGTGATTCAACAGGCGCCAACAACGACGTTATGCAGACGCCTAAGTTTTCCCTGGGAGTTCAGATAACTCTTGGTCCCTTCCTTAACCGCACGGAACTTGATCCGTATGAAAGACTAAGATACACAGAAGATGATGAAGCGCTGCAGCAGCTTGAGGAATACAGAACCGGGGCAAGAGAAGAAATTCAGGACCTCGAGGATTCCATAAACTGAAATTCCGTTGACAGCAGGGCAGTTCTCAACAATCTTACACGGTCAGAGAATACAATAATAATGCGATATTAAACAACGGAAAGCAAATTAATGGCACGTCTGGGAACCCTCGATTGCGAAAGAATCATGAAACGGACCCGACTGAGTTCCCTGGCGGCCCAGGTACTCAGAAACAGGTTTCCCGATGCCGAAGACCCGGTGAAGGTCTGGCTCCCCGCAAAACCCAAGTGGAATAGAATACTCCCTGACCTGAACATTCTCCGCAACGAACTTAAAGCAGTAAAAAAGCGCGGAGGGAAAATAGTCCTTTACGGCCACGACGACATGGACGGTGTTACCGGGATATTCATCGGCCTCAGAATTCTCAGGAACGAGAACTTCCATGTGGTGCCCATCATTCCAAGACGGGACATAGAAACCTACGGGATCAGACCGGGAAGACTCAAGGGAGTGCTCGAACCGGGAGATCTTCTTCTTACCGTCGACTATGGATGCAGCGCTGTTGAAGGGGTGAAGTGGGCCAGAGATCATGGGGCAAGGATCGTGATAACGGACCATCACACGCTGAATCCTCCCCTTCCGGAAGCCCACGGCATGGTCGATCCCCAGTCCATCGGAGGCGCCGCCGCCGATCTTGCAGGCTGCGGTGTTCTTTACGGCGCCCTTGTACATATCTTTCCAAAGTGGGAAAACGATGCGCAGCTGCTTGCAGCGGTCGCCCTGGGAACCGTCAGCGACCGGGTTCCCTTTACAGAATGGAACCGGTATCTCCTTCACTGCTTCTCATTCATCAAGGAGTCAAAACTCACAGAAGGCCTTAAGCTTCTAATGAAGAACTGGCCCTGCAGGAAACACGCCTGGACAGGAGCCATGGTCCGTCAGAAGATCACAAGCACCATAGGCAAGGGAGATCACTCCGGTATCTCTTCCATGATCGACTTCATGTCCAGCTACGACGCCGCATGGTGTTCCAAGTTCTGGGATAACATGAGAAAAAACAGCGAAGACAGGGGGAAAACCCTCAGCGATATCGTTACCTCGGCCATTAAGAAAAAGGATTCCGAGGCAGACGCCCTTGGAATGGTGCTTGTCTTCATGGACGACGTACCCTGCGGCATGGGAGGCACCCTTGCAAGCAGGCTCTGCAAGATCTACCGCCGCGGAACCATCGTTGTGACCAGGCGGGAGGACGGCAAACTGGTGGGTGACACCCGTTCAATTGGCGACTGGAACATGGCCGGCTTTCTTGTGAGCATGCGCCATATTTTTTCCAGTGCAGGAGGTCACTACCGCGCCGCGGGTTTCAGCTACGAGGATACCGACTGGGAGGTGCTGAGAAATCAGCTCATCACCCATATGACAGAGTATCCAACCCACCCTGTACCTGAACCTCACATCGACCTCTACCTTGATGAGCTCCCCGATCCAGGCCAGTTCACCTGCCTTGCCCCCTTCGGGCCGGGCTTCCTTCCTGTTGCGGTGAAGGTGGGTTCCATGCGGTATCTGCTGCAGCTGAACAACAGCTGCCAGGCCAACTGGTGCATCACCGAGGACAGCGGAGAATAACTTGAAACACTATCTGGTTACCGGCTGTGCCGGATTCATAGGCAGCACTCTCACTGACATGCTTCTCGAAAAGGGTGAGAAGGTTACGGGAGTGGACATATTCCGCGACTATTACGACACCGGAATTAAAAGAAGCAACATCTCCGGTGCGTTGAATAACGATAACTTCATCCTCCTCGAGAAGGATTTGTCTGAAGATGTGGGTTTCCTCAACCGGTTCATTCCGGAAACTGACAGGCTGATTGTTTACCATCTGGCTGCCCAGGCGGGAGTCAGGAAGTCATGGGGTACCGACTTCAGTGTCTACACCAGAGACAACATAGAAGCAACCCAGAATCTTCTGGAGTGGGCATACCGGAGGGGAAACGTGATCAACTTCGTCTATGCTTCTTCCTCATCCGTATACGGAATTCCCAAAGCCCTTCCCATGACCGAAGAAACCACTGTACCCGTACCCTATTCGCCATACGGTGTTACCAAGCTCGCGGCTGAAAACCTGGTGCGCCTTTACACCGCAAACATGGGCCTGCCCTCGGCCAGCCTCAGGTTCTTCACTGTCTACGGCCCCAGACAGCGTCCGGACATGGCCTTCAACAGGTTCATCAGGGCTGCCCTTCAGAAAGAACCCATCGGCGTTTTCGGTACAGGCAGGCAAACTCGGGACTTCACCTTCATAGATGACATCGTCCAGGGACTGCTGCTGGCGGAGAACTCTACTCAGGGACTTGCCATGAACCTGGGCGGAGGCAACAGGGTCACCCTTCTTGAAGCCATAGAGACTCTCTCCCGGGTGATGGGCACAGACATCTCCGTGAGTTTCGCTGAAGGTAAAAAGGGAGACGTTCCCGATACCTGGGCCTCCACGGAACTTGCCCGAAGAGAACTTGGCTGGTCTCCGGCAATATCTCTTGAAGAGGGGCTCCAGCGGGAATTTTACTGGCTCAAAAACAGGTAAAATTTGCCGGTTCACATGCCACATCTCTATATTCACCGGACACTTTGAATCCCCCGCCTTTCCGAAAGGAATTTCCATGAGATACATTCTGTCAGCGGTAATGCTTTTCTCCATGTCCGCCCTGGGAGAAGCCGAAGTCTACACCCTGGACAACGGTCTTCAGGTGGTCCTCGATCAGATGGATTTTTCACCCACTGTGGTGGTAATGGTACAGTATCAGGTGGGGGCACGGAATGAGGACCCCGAGATCTCAGGTATAAGCCACTTCACAGAGCACATGATGTTCAATGGAACACCTGACATGCCCGGTCAGCGGTTCTGGCAGCTGGTACAGATGGAGGGCGGCAGCGCCAACGGGGGTACTGGAACCAACCAGACCACCTACTTCATCTATTTCCCTTCATCGAAACTTGAGAAGGCAATAGGCATAGAGGCTGACAGAATGCACAACTGCCTTATGGATTCAGCGGCAATAGCCCAGGAGATAGGTGTTGTTACCGATGAATGGCGTCTTGGACAGGATTCCCCCGACAACCAGCTTTACTACAGGGCAGACGCCGAATTCTACGGGGATCATCCCCTTGCACAAAGCGTTATTGGAACCGGTGAAACCATTGCAGCATACAACGCAGAGTCCGTACGCAGCTATTATGAAACCTGGTATCACCCGTCAAATGCCATCCTGACCATCGCAGGTGATTTCGATAGAGACGAAACCGTTGCCCTTATAGAAGAATACTTCGGCGCCATCCCCGATAACGGCCCCTCGCCGGACAATGTGCCTGAGATCACAGAATGGGATTTCCCGGAACGGGTGGATTTCGACTTCCCCGCAGAGGCAGACCGTTTCCTCATTTACTTCCGGGGGTGCAAACCGGACAGCCCCGACATCCCTGCCCTGATGCTCCTGGACGCTCATTTCAGCGGCGGACGTCTGGGATGGATGGACCGCGAGCTTGTAAACACGGGGCTTTTGACCACAGGCTATTCCTCAAGCCCATGGGGGCTGGACTCGAACCCGTTCAGTTTTTACGGCAGCGTGCCCGGTGAAGTCAACACGGACAGTGTAATATCCCTTGTAACGGCTGAAGCATTCAGAACAGCGGAGGAGCTGATTCCTTTGGAGAGGCTCTCCATGCTTCAGAACTACCTTACCGCAAGAGAGGCCACAAGCGTAAATACCCCGGTTAGACAGGCCTACAGAGACACCTACAACATGTCACTCTACGGAAGTGTTAATGCCAGCGAGCAGCTTCTTGAACGAATCTCCGTACTGACCCCTGAAGAAGTAAGGGAAGTTGCATCAAGATATTTCACCCCTGAGAACATGATGGTAACGGTACTTCACGCAGCAGATGGAGGGTCGGAAAGACCTGAGACTTCCACTGCGGGAACCACAGAAACGGAAGTGCCTGAAGTCACCAACTGGAGCGGTCTTGATCTTAACGACGATTTCATTCTTCCGGAATCCTCGATCTCTGAAGGAGTCGTGCGGTTCCAGCTGGATAACGGTCTTGTTCTCCTGGTAAAGGAAGACCACAGTTTTCCCGTGGTGGAGATAATGGCCACCACACCAATGTGTCCAAGACGGGAAGACCCTGAACAGTGCGGAATCAGCTCCATCACATCCGAACTCATGCTCAGAGGAACCGAAGAGATGGGATATGAGCAGTTTCACGAAAGACTTGCGGTACTGGGAAGCAGCACTTCCATACAGGTTCTCGGTAATTACTCCATTGCAAACGTATTCGGTCTCAGCCAGGACTCCGAAACGTTTTTTGCCTCTCTCTCGGACATGCTGCTGCGTCCGGCACTGAGAGAAGAGGACTTCCAGAGTGTGAAGACCAGAATGCTTGGCGGCATATCCATGAGGGAAGAAAGCCCTTTCTACATGGTATTCATGGGATTGGACCAGATACTTCTTGAACAGGGAAACGGCAGAATGGAAACCGAAGAAACGGTTTCATCACTCACACGGGACGATACTGTGAAATGGTGGGAAACCTGCGTAAGACCCGAAGGCTCCGTGATTGCAATAGTGGGCGATATCTCCCCTGAAGATGCCCTGACCCTTACTGAAAAGTACTTCAGCGGCTGGGAAAATCCAGACGAACCGCTGCCTGAACTTGTTCCATACGCCTTCAGTGAACAGCCGGGAGACACCCTTGTAATTCCAATGGAAGGCAAAGTGCAGGTGGCGGAAATTGCAGCCTGCAAGGGCCCGTCTTATCTCTCAGATGATTATGCATCCTTCGTTACCATGAGCAGAATACTTGGAGGAGGCATAGGCTCCAGACTGGGTCAGAACATCCGGGAAACACAGGGTCTTGCCTACATGGTTTCAAGCCGCATTGACGGATTCTCCTCAGGTTCTGCTTCCGGTAACAGGTTTATGGGCTTCCTGGCAACGGGAGCTCCCACAGCTTCAAGGGCACTGGACGCCATGATCTTCGAAACCGATCGAATGGCAGCAGAAGACATAGAACCGGAGGAGCTTCTTCTGGAACAGTCCAGAAGTATAGGACGCCATGCTCTAAGCTATGATTCATATGATTCCCAGGCAAGGTACATCGCAGGGATGGCTGCCATGAATATTCCTCTGGACAGGGATCTTACCATGCTGGAACAGACTGTGGAGCTTACAGCGGGAGATGTGAGGGATGCCGCTTCAAAATACTTCACCGGGAACTGGTTCGTGGTTGTTGCCGGAGGAGTGGACGAGAACCTGCAGCCCCTTCAGTAAACCTTAGAGTTCTGCGGCGCTTCACGGCGCCGCAGATTTCTTGACTGAACGCTTACCTCGTTGGACCATGAGCTGTCCCCGGCCTCATTACTTGTCTTAAGGGCGTAAAAGTACTTTCCCGAGATGCTCTCATCGTAGTATGTGGTGGTTGTGTTCTTGTCTATCACGGCCAGTACCGTTGCTGAACCGGGGCTGCCCTGAATACCCGCAGAAGAGCTTCTGTAGAGTGTATAACTGGCAAAGTCGGTGTCGGGGCACATGGTCCACGACAGTTTGGCGTCTCCCCCTGCAAGCACACCGGTAAGGGCAGAAGGGGAAGGAGGGTTCGGTTCGAAGGGGTTGTCGGGCCCGCAGCCTGAAACAAGTATCACTAAAAGTACCGCAGTAACCGCGAGCCCTCTCATGACAACCTCCTGTTTAATTCTGGACTATATCGCTTTCGTCCCTGGGCTGAATTCTGAAGAAATCATACTCGTAGAAAACAACACCGATCATCTCCGAGAAGGTATCGCCGTTGCTGGGAGAGAATGGGTAAACTCCCTTGTCATCAGCCATGGCGTCACCGGAGCCATCGTCTACGAAATACTCTCCGTAGGATGTGGGATCAGAAGTTACCGTGACATCCTGGAAGGAAATGAGAACACCTTCCCACTTCTCCTGGGACATATCCCCGGTGGTAATACTTTCAGGGGAAGGAATGGTATGACCTGCATCTCTGTAGTCCACGGTCTGAACTACAAGCTCTGTCAGGCCGTAGTACTCATTTATGTATCCTGATACAACAACGCTGTCCCCACGCTCAAAGGAGTCCATGACCCCATCGTATCCGAAGAGAACAAGACCGGACCACTCTCCTCCGGAAGCATCTTCCAGTACTGAATACTGGGCACCGGAGGTGCTGGAGTAGTACTCATCTCCGCCGACTGTTACTATTCCCGTAACTGTCACGTCATCACCGCTGTAGGGTGATTCATCTGCCTGGCCCTGGATCTCGTAGCAGGAGAGAACGCCGCCTCCGCCGCCTCCGCCTGAGGAATCAGGGGTTGTAATGGTGGCTTCGTTGCTCCAGGCTGTAAGCTGGGAGCTGTCCACTGTCTGGAGGGCGTAGTAGTAGGGGGTGTTCCAGTCCAGGTTATCATCGTCGTGGGTGAGTGTGCCAACGTTTGTGATGGTTGCAACCAGTGTTGCCGATGAAGGGTTGGCGGCAATACCTGAAGTTGTGGAGCGGTACAGGTTGTATGAAGCAAAATCCGTGTCTGGATTCTGGGTCCAGGTGAGGGTTGCGGTGTTCTGACTCACCGTTGCGGAAAGGGTGGAGGCTGTCGGGTTGCTGCCCCCTTCCTGGGGGTTACCCTCGTCGTCGCCACAGGCAAAAACGAGCATGAATGCCGCTAGAACGGCTATTACTGATGATGCGCGAAGGGTCACTTCTTCTCCTCTCGGTTTCTGGTTCTGCTATTCGTAACATAATCATGTGGGCATTTTTCCGTAACTGTTAATTATAATCGAGCACCCTGCAAAACGAAACGGAGAAATCCATGCCCGTGATATTATTTTTACTTATGCTGATGCCTCCATCGGCTCCTGAGATCCCCCATGAGATAACCGTCCACGGTGATACCAGAATCGATGACTTCTACTGGCTCAGGAACATCGACGACCCGGCTGTGCTCGAATACCTTACAGCTGAGAACGCCTACACCGATTCAATGATGGCGGGTTCTTCGGAACTCATTGAAACGATCATTCAGGAACTCATAGAAAGAATACCGGAGGATGAATATTCGGTTCCCTACTACAGGAACGGGTACTGGTACTGGTACGAATATCTTCCTGACCAGGATTATGCAGTTAACCTGAGGCGCCTTGACCCCTCCGGAGAACCGGAAGTGCTCCTCGACGAGAACCGCTATGCATCGGGGCACGACTATTTCGCAGTTGAAATGCTCTCCGTCAGCCCTGATAACCGCACCCTGGCATGGGCATACGACACCACCGGCGGCCACTGGAACACCCTTGTTTTCCAGGACATCCGCACCGGGGACACCCTGGACGTGATAACGAACGCCTCGGGTGACCTGGCCTGGGCAGCGGATTCCAGAATGGTGTTCTACGGCCTGAACGACGAAACCGGCAGAACCGAAAGAATAATGAGGAGAACCATAGGATGCGACGACCAGGTAACCGTTTTCACCGAAGATGATCCCACGTTCTGGCCCTGGGTGGAAAACTCCCCTGACAGAAAGTGGATCCTTCTTGGAACAGCGAGTACTCTGGAAACCGAGTACAGAATTCTTCCCTCCGACGCTCCCCGGGATTCCATGGTTCTGGTTCACCCCAGAACGGAAGAGCTGGAATACTACATCTATGCAGCTGATTCAACTCTTTTCATCGAAACCAACCTTGAGGGAGAAAACTACTCTGTAATGAGGGCACCCGCTTCATCTCCGGGAATAGACTACTGGACCACGGTGATCCCCTACGATGAGACCACCCTTATAGAGGATGTGGACATCTTCGATGACTTCCTGGCCGTATCCATGAGAAAGGACGGTCTCAGGAGACTCTTCCTTGCAGACAGGGAAACCGGAGAAGGATACTACGCCAACCTCGGTGGAGAAGCGGCAACGTTCTACACAAACTCCAATTTTTCGCCGTCTGCGGACTCCATAAGACTTATCTACACCTCACTGACAACTCCCTGGTCAACCATCTCCTATCACATTCAGGGAGATTCAGTTCACATACTGAAAACACAGTTCGCAGGTGCAGATTTCGACCCCGGGCACTACTCCTCTGAGAGAATGCTGGTTCCAGCGGCAGACGGAGCAATGATCCCTGTGGGGATCGTATACAGGAACGACGAATACCTTCCCGGAGAAAACCCGCTTCTTCTGTACGGCTATGGAGCCTATGGCTCCAGCCTCGACCCTATGTTCAGTTCAAGTCTTCTGTCACTTCTGGACAGGGGTTTTGTGTATGCGGATGCCCATGTTCGCGGAGGAAGCGAAATGGGCCGAAACTGGTACAACCAGGGAAGAACCTTCCACAAGATGAACACATTTACCGACTTCATAACCTGTGCTGAATACCTGGGTGATAACGGATACTGCGACCCTGATAGGATTTTCGCCATGGGTGAAAGCGCCGGGGGACTTCTCATGGGAGCAGTTACCAACATGCGCCCGGATCTCTGGCGGGGAGTAATCGCAGGGGTACCCTTCGTGGACGCCCTTACCACAATGCTCGACCCCACTATTCCCCTTACCACCAATGAATACGACGAATGGGGCAATCCCACTTCGGATCCCGATGCCTATGACTACATGCTCTCATATTCTCCAGTGGACAACGTTCACCGGGCAGACTACCCGGCCATGTATGTGTTTACCGGCGTCAACGATTCGCAGGTGGGATACTGGGAGCCGGCGAAGTGGGTAGCTAACATCCGAAGGGCGAACACCGGCGATTCACCGGTGCTTCTCAGAATAAACATGGGCTCAGGTCATGGAGGGGCATCAGGCAGGTACGGATGGCTGGGCGATACCGCTGAAAAGTATGCCTTCATACTGGAACAGGCGGGTATTACCCGGTAGATGCCCTTTCCTTGCAGGTGCAGTTCCTGCCTGAGGATTTGGCTCTGTACATTGCGGAATCCGCTTTCTTCAGAAGCATACCGGCATCGTCTTCCTTGTGGGCCTGGGCTATTCCCAGAGAGATCGTAACCGGCGGCAGCACCCTGCCGTCGCTGGTTATTATCTTGGTTTCGCTTATTGTTTTCCGCACCCTCTCGGCGACTATCCATGCAAGCTCCATGGGAACACCTGCAAGTATTATCACGAATTCCTCGCCACCGTATCTGGCGCAGAGGTCAGTGGGGCGAAGACAGTCTGATGTTATCCTGGCAACGGATGCAAGAACGTCGTCTCCTGCATCGTGACCATAACGGTCATTGTACTTCTTGAAATAGTCCACATCGAACATCACGATGCTCAGGGGCATCTCACTTCTCTGATGCCGGCTTATAAGCCTTGGAAGCTGCACCTCTATCCACCTGCGGTTCTTCATTCCCGTAAGCACATCCAGCATTGCATCCTTCTCGAACCTTCTGCGCATTCTGATATTCTCTGTAATGGTATCGTCACTTGAGCGCATTCTGTCTGCAAGAAGCAGCAGCATATTACAGGCAAAGGCATGCGAAGCGGAAATAAGACCCCAGAAGGCTGACTCTTCCACCTCCAGTATCCTGGAAGGAGACTTTGCAACAACGAAAGCAGTGGCAGGGCTGTCATCTATAACAGAAAGCTCTCCAACGGTTTCTCCCCCCTCCAGAATGGCCACAGGATCACTTTCCGGAGAGTCCAGATGCACGGTAAGAGCACCGGAAAGGATTATGTAAAGCCTCTGATTGCTCTGACCGGACCTTATAAGCAGCTGGCCCTTTTCCAGTTCCAGAACAGGACAGTCAGCAAACATCTCCAGAACCTGGTCCTCGGGCACACGTCTGAGTACGAACAGGTCTCTGATATCCTCACCGGTAAGTTTATATGACATTGCTCCTCCTGAAAATCAGTCTATTCACACAAGTGCTAATATTCAAGCCACCGCCTGAAAAAACCAGAACCCCTCAGGGAAGCACTCCGGAAACAACCCGGAACCTGCCGTCGGCACCCTCGAAGCCCGGCACAACAGAATGGAGAGTCACCACCAGTTCATTGCCGGCAAAAGGGTTCCTGTAGATACCGGCAATACCGTATCCAAAAACGTAACCGTACTCCTCCGGAGGCTCTTCCTCATTGAAGAAACATTTATCGTCAACTGTGAGAGAAAGAATAACCGGCTCCGGGAACCAGTCGGGGTATCCCTCCTCATAGCCCACAGGAGTCTGTTCAAGCAGCAGAACGTACTCGTCTGCCCAACAGCCGGGGCAAAAATACTCCAGGCAGAAGCGAAGGGAATCTCCCTGAGGGTTCAGATCGGTTAACGGGCGGTATATCAGGGGCTCTCCAGGAGGGGTGTCGATTCCGAACTTCATTAGAAGGCGGTTTTTCTCAGACTGGAAGAAGCCCTCTTCGGGCTCGTTTAATTCATCCTCCCACACCTGATAACTCGATTCCACCTCAGTTGAGGTTTCTGTTGCCAGGACCACCACCCTCAGCCAGGAGAACCCGCTGCCGTCCTGCACTCCTCCTTCTTCCCAGGCCAGGAACCTTCCGTCTGCGGAAAATCCCAGAAGCCTGAACCATGCCTGGTCGGCACCGTAAGCAGACAGACAGACCAGCAGTACAACTGACAGTGTCTTCATTTACCCTCCCCTGTTCAGCTCACATTTCCCATGAAATTGACTTCGATGTGTAATTTATTAATATATACTAACTGCTGGTATGGAATCAGCAATGAAAAGAGGGGGATACTATGAAATTTATGTTTATTCTTGTTGCCATGGCCGCCTTTGCCTTCGCCGCCGACGACGGATGCACCACTTTCGGCCACAGCCACCAGTCCGCAACCACCGACGACATCGTTTTAACCGTTCAGAACAACTGGTCCATCCCTTCGGGATTCAAGGCTCTCGGTCTGGATGTTTTTGAGAACGGAGGAAACATCTACATCCTCGGAACCGACAACACCAACGGCTACGTTCAGGCATGGAATGCCAGCACAGGCGGCGCAGAGAACACTATGCCCCTTTCCGCAGCAAACACCAGCTGCTTCGGTATTGCCTGGAACAACGACCCCGACATCGACACCTACTACACCGATGACTGGGCGAACACAAACCTTTTCTACACCGAAAACTTCGGTGCAAGCTGGACTACAGCTGCAAACCCTGCCGGCAGCAGCGGCCGCGGTATGGACTACGACGGAACCAACTACTGGATGACGAATGGTGCAGGCGGCGGTCTGTGGAGATTCAATCCCGGAGTTGGCCAGGAGAACCTCAGCATTCCCGAGGTACCTTCAGGTCAGCAGCCAAGCGGAGTAGCAGTCTGGGACTACATGGGTGACGTGGCAGTTGCAGTTACCACCTACAACGACCACAACATCTGGATCTACATCTGGAACGGCTCCACCCTCTCCTTCCACGGAAGCGTTGCATGCCCCGTTTCTGTGGCAGCATCCTACGGTCTTGCCTATTCCGAGAACAACGGTCACCTGTACTGGTCCTACAGAGACTCTTCCAGCATCTATCATCTGGTAGACATGACCATCGACATGACCTCCCTCTCCAGAGACACCTGGGCGGGAATCAAGACCAGCTTCTAGACCGGTTATTTTCAGGAGGGGGGAGCGCATGCTCCTCCCTCTTTTTTTTCGCCCCTGAAAGAGATATTTTGCAGTATCAAACAGGAGGTGGGAAAGATGAATACATACCCGGCAGTACGAGATCCCGGATCCATGGAACTGCTTTTCAGAAACATCAGAACAAAGAAGGCCCCGGACAAGATAACCACTGACTATCTGGCCACAGTGGGGTTCCGGCGCCAGTCAGACGTGAAGCTTCTGGAGCTTCTTTTCTTCCTGGGATTCATAGACAACAACCTTGCTCCGTCAGAACTATGGGAGTCCGCTTCCGGTTCAGATGAATCGGGGTTTGCCGCTCTTCTTGCTGATTCAATATCAAAGGCATATTCAAAGGTTTTCGAGATATACCCCAGGGAAAGGAATATTGACGGAAAGGCTCTTATGGCCTTCTTCCGCGACCAGACCGGCGTATCGGACACAGAAGCGGCCTACATGGTTCTAACCCTTCAGGTCCTCTCCGACATAGCGGACTTCAGAAAGGTTGCAGCCGTACCTCCGGGAGAGGACAAGCCGGCGGTACCGGCTCCGGAAGAAACCCCGCCTGGACCGGCCCAGACCCTTCCGGATGTATCGGAAGAACCTGCCCCCACCATCGAGATCCCCAGGGAAGGTCTTTCGCTGAACATCTCCATTCCGCCTGAAGCCATGGACCGTGAAATGACTGAAATAGTCAAAGCTCTTCTCAAGAAACTGCTCTAACCTTCATTAAACACCCTTAGAAACGGAGAAAGGAAAATGGAGCTGGAGATACTGGCCTTGCTCTTCGGCATGGCCTTCATCTGCGAACTGGTGGATTCCACCCTGGGAATGGGTTACGGAACCACACTGACCCCTGTGCTTCTTTTAATGGGTTATGAACCAATGCAGGTGGTTCCGGCGATCCTTCTGTCGGAGCTTGTTACAGGAGGATTCGCGGCGTTTGCCCACCACAGGGCTGGAAACGCTTTTTTTGATTTCAGAAATGACCCGGAACACAGAATTGTCAAGAAAATGGGCAAGCTGGGCTATCTGCCCAAATCGAAGGATTCCCGTATTGCTTTTATACTGGGGCTCTGCAGCCTTGTGGGTGCAGTTGGAGCCGCCATCTTCGCAGTTAATTTGAAAGCATATCTCACACCGATAATAGGCATAATAGTACTTTCCATGGGAATTATCATTCTGATCAGGCACAACAGTCCAGGGAAATTCAGCTGGAGGAAGGTCACCGGGCTTGGAATTACCGCCGCCTTCAACAAGGGTCTTTCAGGCGGAGGCTACGGCCCCCTGGTGACAAGCGGTCAGATCCTCTCGGGAGTAAACGGCAAGAGCGCCATTGCAATAACCAGCATGGCGGAGAGTTTTACCTGCCTTATAGGGGTGCTTACCTACCTGATAATGGGAACGGAAGTAAACTGGATGATCGCGCCACCCCTTGTGGTGGGCGCAATTGCAAGTGTACCGCTAAGTGCTCGGCTTGTGAAGAATATCAGCACAGACAAGTTCACACTGATCATAGGTATCGCAACAACCATTCTTGGCTGCCTTACACTGTACAAGGTGTTCTTCTAGAGTAAAGGGCGGCGGAGAAAACTCCGCCGCCCCTTTCAATCAGATGTAGTTTATCCGCTCAGCCCGTGTCACCGACAGGAGGTCGGCCTCGAAGGGTTTGAGTTCCTCCGGCGCACTGATCGATTCCAGGGATGTGGCCATGCTGAGGTTGTTCTCGCTCTTCCATCTTCTGGCTTCTTCAATCACGATGAGCGCTTTGTTTCCAAGACGCAGGGCTTCATCATCCATGTATTCCATGGATGGCCAGGGAGCGACATGTATGGATTCATGCTTCTCCAGAGGAAGGAATACACCATGGTACAGCTCCTCTGATATGTGCACCATTACAGGGGCAAAAAGCCTGACAACTGCGTAGAGAGCTGTATAGAGCGTGTACTGTGCCGATGCCCTGGCTTCCTGATCATCTCCATAGAGCCTTCCCTTGGCTATCTCCAGATAGTTGTCACAGAGGGCCTTCCAGAAGAAGGTTTCAGTTTCTCTCACACAGGTTGAGTATTCGTACTGCTCCATTCCCGCGGTGGCCCTTTTAACCGTTTCAGTCAGTCTGCTGAGAAGCCATCTGTCGAAGGGGTGAAGGGTCACTTCCCTGTTCGGGTCGAACCCCTCCAGCCGTCCTTCGGCAAACCTGCTGGCATTCCAGAGCTTCGTAACAAGTCTTCTGCCGTCGCCGAGAATGTCCTTATTGAACACCACGTCGTTGCCAAGCTTGGAAGAACAGGCCCAGTACCTGAGCTCATCTGCGGAAAACTGTTCCAGCGCAGCAATGGGGTCCCCGGCAACATTTCCCTTGCTCTTGGACATCTTCTGACGGTCGGGATTAAGGGAGTGGCCCGATATCATCACATCGCTCCATGGAATTGTATCGCCGTGCAGATGGGCTTTGGTGATAGTGTAGAAAGCCCAGGTCCTTATTATGTCGTGGGCCTGGGGTCTGAGGGCCATGGGGAATACCTTTTCCCGCTGATCCTTTTCTCCCCACTTCTGGTTGATCTGCGGGGTGAGTGAGCTGGTGGCCCATGTGTCCATAACATCGCTCTCCGGACGGTAATTCCTGCCGCCGCATCCGGGACAGGGATTGGAGGGTTTGTCTGCAAGGGGGTCCACAGGAAGTTCTTCCGCGTCTGCAAAAATGGGAGTATCGCAGTCTTCACAGAACCACACAGGGAACGGCACTCCGTAGTACTTCTGCCTGGATATGCACCAGTCCCACTTCAGGTTTTCAACCCAGTGATCATACCTTACCTTGAAATGAGCGGGGTACCAGTTTATCTGGTTTCCCCTGTCCAGAAGCTGCTGCTTCAGGTCCAGAATACGGATGAACCACTGGCGGTTTACGAGATACTCAAGTGGGGTTCCGCACCGCTCATGGACATTCACGTCGTGGGTTATGTCTTTCCCGCCTTTTCTGCAGCCCTCTTCATCAAGACGCTGAACTATCACCTTCCTGGCTTTTTTCCAGTACATGCCTTCCAGGAAACCTGCCTTTTCGTTCATGTGTCCCCTGTTGTCCAGAATTATCCGGAGGTCGAGGTTGTACTCTCCCCACCACTCTATGTCCGTGGTGTCTCCGAAGGTGCAGCACATGACAACACCGGAGCCCTTGTCGGCTGAAACCTTATCGTCGGCAAGGATCTCCACTTCCCTGTGGTAAAGAGGAACGAGAGCCTTTTTCCCCACCAGGTGTTTCCACCTGTCATCCGCCGGGTTAACGAATACCGCAACACATGCGGGGATCAGTTCCGGCCTTGTGGTGGCAATGGGTATGGATCCGCTGCCGTCTGCAAGCTTGAACTCGATGTCATGAAAGTGGCTCGGGAACTCTTTGTCCTCTGTTTCTGCCTGGGCAACCGCGGTCTGGCATTCGGGACACCAGAGTGTGGGGGCTTCTTTCCTGTACACTCTCTCTTTTTTCACAAGATCCAGGAAGGAACGCTGGCTGAGCCTCTGAACCCATGGGTCGATGGTGGTGTACATAAGAGACCAGTCGCAGCTGAAACCGAAGCTGTTCCAGAGATCTCTGAACTGTGATTCCGCATCCTTTGCCACTTCAAGACAAAGTTTTACGAACTCGGCCCGGGGCATGTCCTGTGCTCTGACTTTCTTCACTTTTTCCGTGAACCGCTCACTGGGCAGACCGTTGTCGTCGAAGCAGAAGGGGTAGAAAACCTCCTTGCCGGTCATCCTGTGATATCTGGCCATTACCTCAGCCTGGACATAGCTGAAGATATGGCCCATGTGGATCATACCGCTCACCGTGGGCGGCGGTGTATCTATGGAATAAACTTCTTTTTCTGAATCAGGGTCGTATCTGAAGATACCCTGATCAGCCCAGTGGTTCTGCCATTTGGGTTCTGATTCCTTTGCGTTGTATCTCTTGCCCAGAGCCATTTGAATTACTCCTGTTCTTCCCAGCCCCCTGTCATGAGGCGGCTCATGACTTCAACCAGGCTGTCTATGTCCACCCTTATCTGCTGCAGGGAGTCTCTTTCCCGGATGGTGACTTTTTTGTCTTCGAGACTGTCGAAGTCGAATGTTATGCAGAAGGGTGTTCCTATCTCGTCATTTCTTCTGTACCTCTTACCGATTGACCCTGTGACATCGAATACAACAGGCCAGTGCGGCCTGAGTATCTCCTCCACCTTCTGTGCCTCTTCGGCAAGTTTTTTGGAAAGGGGAAGCACAGCGGCCTTCACCGGGGCAAGCTTCTTCGAAAGACCCAGAACAACCCTGGTGCTGCCTTCCACCTCTTCCTCGCGATATGCATCGAGGAGAACCATGAGGAAGGTCCTTCCCACTCCGCCTGAGGTCTCCACCACATAGGGGGTAACCTTCTGGTTCGTCTCCCTGTCCAGGATTTTCAGATCCTTGCCGCTTCCAGCCATCTGGGCGTTCAGGTCGTAATCGGTTCTGCTGGCTATCCCCTCCAGCTCTCCGTAGCCTTCACCGCCTGAGAAGGGGAACCTGTACTCGATGTCGGTACAGCCTGTGGCGTAGTGGGCAAGTTCCTTATCGTCGTGTTTCCTCAGTCTTAGATTCTCTTTTTTTATTCCCAGGGTCTCGGTATACCAGTTGAACCGCTTCTCTATCCAGTACTGGTACCACTTTTCCCACTCTTCCGGATTACAGAAGAATTCCATCTCCATCTGCTCGAATTCCCTGCTTCTGAAGATAAAGTTCCTGACCGTGATCTCGTTCCTGAAAGCCTTTCCAAGCTGCGCTATACCGAAGGGAAGGGTTTTCCTGGTGGAGGTTACGATGTTCTGAAACTGGGCGAAGATGGACTGACAGGTTTCAGGACGAAGATAAACCACGGAATTCTCATCCTCCAGCGGACCCATGAAGGTCTTGAACATGAGGCCGAAATTCCTGGGTTCTGTTAGCTCTCCGCCACACTCCGGGCACTTGTCTCCTTCAATGTGATCCTGCCTGAACCTGCTTCTGCACTCCTTGCAGTCAACCAGGGGATCATGGAAGTTCTTCAGGTGCCCTGAAGACTTCCAGATGTCGGAATGTGTAATTATCGCTGTATCCACACCCACCACATCGGACCTGGAACGAACCATCTCGTTCCACCAGAGCTCGGTTATGTTCCTCTTAAGCTCAACGCCCAGAGGACCGTAGTCCCAGGCGGACTGGAGACCACCGTAGATCTCCCCTGACTGGTAAACGAAACCAAGCCGTTTGGCGAGGGATATTATCTTCTTCATCAGGTCTTCATTGGCCTGCATCTAGTATCTCCTTCATTACTTTTTCCGACTTCATGTAAAGCCGGCGCTCAAGGTGCACCTGGGCATAATCCTTAATCAGCGAATGGCATTGAATATAACCACCCCTCCAAAGCCTGACCCTGGAGAGGGATTCAAGGTCGCTTGACACCGCCCTTGAAAGGAAGCTGAGAATCCCTGACTTCACAAGTATTCCCGCCTCTCCGCACCGGCTGCATACAACTCCGCCCCCGGAATGGGACCAGCGGGGTTCTTCTCCTGCAGGGCCTCCGCAGGAGACACAGTTTTCAACGGAAAAACCCAGACCGGACAACTGCAGGAGTTTTGCAGCTCCTCCGCAGACCACTGGCCATGGAGGCGCCCCCGCCTCCAGCAGGCTGAAAACCTTATCCGTAAGGTGGAAAACAGGTCCTGAAGGTTCGTTCCCGTGACTTACCACAGAAAGCAGCCATTCAGTGTAAAGGCCTGCCCCTGCAAAGGCCGAGAATGAAGTTCTCAGGTTGTGGTTGTGCTTTATAACAGAAGCATCGGTTGCGGTATCGAGCTCTCTTCCTTCCCGTCGGGAAAGGTGGATCTCGCTCTGTCCAAAGAGTTCCAGCCGTCCCAGAAACTTCCCTCCGGGGCGAAGGGCTCCACGAACCATGGCCGATATGCGTCCAAAATCCAGTGAATACAGTGTAAGAATAAGGGAAGAATCACTCCACCTTATTCTCCTGAGGATGAATGCAGGTGTAGAAGTCCTCAACCATTTTCTCCGGACAGCGGTGAGATCCTTATGAAAACGATCCTCTGACCGCTTACCTTTTCCACGGTGAACCGCCATGAATCTATGTCCGCCGAGTCTCCGGGCTCCGGAATTCTGCCAAGGGTATGGTACAGGAGGCCGCCTGCGGATTCGTAGTCTTCGTCTTCCTCCAGATCGGTATCCAGCAGATCGTTAAGCTCGTCAACAGGAAGTCTGGCATCTATCCTGTAGGAACCGCTGCCGATCTTCCTGACCATGGGGGGTTCGGAGTCGTATTCGTCCCTTATTTCCCCGAACACCTCTTCCACCAGGTCTTCCATGGTTACTATCCCGGCCATTCCTCCATATTCATCAACCACCACCGCCATGTGTATCCTGCTTGTCTGGAATTCGGCGAAGAGTTCGTCTATTCTTTTGAATTCCGGAACGAAATACGCATCGCGGAGAATTGACTGAAGATGAAAAGTACCGTTGTCCCTGGAGGTTTCCACTCCCAGCAGGTCCTTCACGTAGAGAACTCCTGCAATGTCGTCTATTATTTTGCGGTAAACAGGTATGCGGCTTCTCCCCGCCTTCTTCACCTGCCTTACTATTGTTTCAATGTCATCGGAAAGCTCTATGCAGTCAACATCGATTCTGGGTACCATGACCTCACGAACTATCTTGTCGGAGAAATCTAGAATCGAGTCCACGAGCTCCTGCTCTTTTTCAAGCTCCTCCTGGTCACCCTTCTCCCGTCTCTGTTCCAGCCAGAGTGTATCCGGCGGGGTGTAGGCCCAGTCGTCGGATTCCCCCTTTTCGCTCCCCAGAATGATTCTGGCAGGAATTTTGAACAGAAGTATGAGAATCGTCATGGGTATACGGAAGAACTTCGAAGCTCCCCCTTCGGGAAGGCTTCGCACAAGAAGCGGAGGGAAGAATTCACCTGCGATAAGAGAGGCGAGAACCAGTACTGCTCCGGAAATCCACCGGGAATAATCCATGGAGGAGGCCGTCAAAGCAGCCCCGGCCCCGGAAAGAACCAGACCGCAAACCTTTCCAAGCCAGATGACCCTCAACCTTGTGGCAGCTTCCCGCCGCCGGTCGGAAGGGTCTCTTCCCAGTGTGGTGACTATCTCAGGAAGGGCTGCCCTGGATCCGTTTGCAGCGCCTGCAAGAAGAATTCCCGCTCCGAGAAGAAGAACTCCCCACAGGCTCATTTTTCCCCCGCAATCTCTAGACCCTCTGCAACGAGTTGCGCAGTAAGACGGTTCATCTCTTCAGCATCCTCCTCTGTATCGTGTGTTTTCCCGCACAGATGAAGCCAGCCGTGGTAAACCCTTTCCAGTATTTCTGAGAGGGGAGGAGCCAGCCTTCCGTCAATGTAAACCACTCCGGCGGGTTGTCCGTTCTCTGAAGACAGGTCGAAGGTAAGTACATCGGTAGGCCTGTCGATATGCCTCCACCTGAGATTCAGAAAACGCATTACTCCCGGATCGCATAACACGAACTCCACAGGTGCAGGAATTGTCTTTTCAATAATTTCCTCAAGGGCGTCAAGATCTTCTGAAGGATTATCCAGTATGGATTCCAGGGAGGGTTTTGAAGGTTCTAACGGAGGTTTTTCACTTTCCATGGGGGAAATTTTTCACCCTTTCATAGTTTTTCGCGCCTATAACATCGAGAAATATACTAACGGCACGGTGTCTTTTCGAAGGAGGGAAACAGCATTCATCGAACTGACCGGATCCCTCTGATTCCCTGAGAATGCGTGTTACGGTAAGGGTTCTGTCCTCTTCCGAGGCACTGCTTCCAAGGCCGGTTATGGCGGATGAAATGGAGTCGGCGAGCATCACAAGGGCCGCCTCCACCGATTGGGGAACGGAGGAAGTGTAGTGGAAAACGCTTTCATCCAGAGATGCCCCCGGCGGGAGTTCCCGCTTTGCCTTTTGAAGGAAGAACCTAACCGGGGAATCACCGTGGTGCTCACTGATGATATCCCTTATGTCAGAGGGAAGATGATGCTTTTCTGCCAGCCTCACGCCGTCTTCCACGTGGGCAATGATGGCTTTGGCACTGTCCGCAGGTGCCATTTCGATATGGGGGCTGTTCCTGTCCGGATTGGTCATGTTCTCTATGAACATGCCGGGATTCTTAAGCTTTCCTATGTCGTGGAAAATACCCCCGAGTCTTGCAAGGCGGGCATCAGCTCCAAGGGCCTCGGCGGCCCTTCCAGCCATTTCGGCCACCAGAGTAGAATGAGCATAGGTGCCCGGAGCCCTTGAGCTGAGTTCCATTCTCAGGGGATGGCTGTCACTCTGCAGTCTCTGGTATGTAAGAGGAGTCGACATGCCGAATAGAAGCTCCATGGGATGTGTCAGCACCCTGATGATACCTGTAACCACCAGCGGAAGTCCGGCAAGAACGAGCCAGACAACCGGAGTGAATTCCCTGCTTCCGGAACTTCCCGCCAGGGACAGCATCCAGAAGACCAGAACAGATGAGACGATTCCTGCGGAAAGCGCCTGAAACATTGCCCGGTCGCTCAGGTCCCCGATGAGGAACGCAACGAAACACGACGGGATGAATGACATGAAAAAAGTGGTCATGGGGTGTGGTGAATGAATGGCGAAGATCGAAGAAAATATTGCTGCCAGAAGCCAGGAGAAGGGCACGGCAAAATCCTTGGAGCGACTGTCGAAGAACACAGCTGTCATACCTGTACCAAGCATGGTGAAAGTGAAGTAGGAAAGTTCGGTGACTCCTGATCTCACAAAGAGAAGAGTAAGAAGCAGAGAAAGCCCCCAGGCGGCAAAAAGAAAAAGAACATGGGAAAATGAAGATGGTGCCAGAGGACCCCTGATCTTCCATATGTAAACAAATGCCATAAAAAGAAGCACTGCGGAAAGACAGGTTTTCGCGGCCTTATGCTGAACAAGGCCCTGATGTCCCGCAGGTGAAACCACCATTGCGTCCCAGTAACGACTGATCTCCGAGGTAAATAGCCCACCAGGGGGCAGGATCTCGTCTCCGGTAAGGAAGGTTCTCATGTGTTCGGGAAGCGCTTCAACGGCCCTCACTGAAGCGGAATCCCTTGCCTCATCGTCAATAACAAGATCGGGCACTATCAGTTCTATCACCTGGGGGATCTTTTCTTCGGGTATCCCTCTCTGCTGCAGATCAAGACGCATGGCTTCCCGGGCTTCGGATACAGTATAGAGTTCGGAGACGTTTTCCTCCGGTTTTCCTTCGATCACGGCCCTGCTGCCGTCGTAGCTGCTTCTCAGTTCCTGCAGATCCACCATTCCGGTGGCATAGAAACTTGTTGCCCTGTCCCTGAAATAGTCTGCCACATTCTCCCGGTCAGTTGCCGCAAGAATGAGACTTCTTATTTCTCCTGAAACCTCTTCGGCGACCAGAGGATCCCTTCTGAGAAACACAGGAACCGAAGCAACGGCTTCCAGGGCCATTGCGTCCCTCTCTGACTGATTGTAGGGAACTGCGAAGTCGTGAACCGCAATGATGCCCTCCGGAACAGGTTCACCTATGACAAGGTTCCTGTCCGACAGGGCACCCCTGGAATCGAAACCGAAATAGAAACCTGCAAGAAGCGCTGTACAGAGCAGCGCGGAGGCAAAAGCCAGCATCGGTTTGCGTGAAATCGGCAGGCTCATCTTTGCTCCTCCCTGCTGAAGGCTTCGATTATCCTCTGCACCAGGGGATGCCGGACCACGTCGTCCTGGTCCAGATAAACAAAACCAATTCCCGTTACATTTCTCAGAATACGCACCATGTTAACCAGACCGGAACCGGATGGCGGCTTCAGATCTATCTGTGTCACATCACCTGTTACAACAAGTCTGGAACCATAACCCATTCTGGTGAGGAACATCTTCAGCTGTGTCATTGTGGTATTCTGCGCCTCATCGAGGATAACGAAGGCGTTGTTGAGGGTCCTTCCCCTCATATAGGCCAGAGGAGCAACTTCAATGATTCTGCTCTCCATGTATTTCTGCACTCTTGCAGGCGTCAGGGTATCGTTCAGAGCATCGAAAATCGGTCTGAGGTAGGGATCGATCTTCTGCTGAAGATCTCCGGGAAGAAAACCGAGATTCTCCCCCGCCTCCACCGCCGGTCTTGTGAGGATTATTCTTTCAACCCTGCTGTCTCTCAGTGCGGACACTGCGGCGGCAACTGCGAGAAATGTCTTTCCGGTTCCCGCAGGTCCAATGGAAAAAACAAGCTCGTTATGTATTATGGACTGCATGTAGGATTCCTGGCCCGGAGTTCGGGGAATAATCCGTCCGGCTCTTCCGGGAACGTTGTAAACAAGACCCTCGGCCCTGAGTTCCGGGAACTCCAGAGCCTTTGCCAGAGCACTTCTGGATATCTTTCCGCTGGCCTGAATGGAAGCCATCAGCCTTTCTGAAGCCGCCTGAGCTCTATCCAGGGATTCCCTCGGACCTGTGAAAACCAGATTCCCTTCCCTGTATACTGCGGCCACGCCCAGAACCCTGCAGATCTCCCTCAGGTTCTCGTCCCCCGGACCCAGGAGTTTCCCGGCATCATCCGGAGTCAGCGGTATTCTTCTGCTCTCTGCTTTTTTCATATGAGGCTAAATATAAGAACTCCCCGCCGTAAAGGCGGGGAGCTCTTTTTATGAACAGTTCCTGTTAACGTCCGCCGCGCATTCCGCCGCGGGGGATATCAAGGATCTGGCCGGGATAGATCAGGTTGGGATCACTGATCTTGTCACGGTTGCCCTCATAAAGCTGAGGCCACTCGCCCCTGTTGTTGTAAACAACGCCGTATCCGGCGATCTTGCCGAGATAGTCGCCTTCCACAAC
>CAZNFQ010000023.1:0-27819 GCA_964571965.1 uncultured bacterium
AAAACCGCCAAAACGAATTTCAAAGTGAAACCCGCCATTCTTCTTCGGATGTCTGTGTAAGGTTTGCTCCGCCGGAGGCAAGAACCTCCTGCAGCCACTCCAATGACCTGTCGAACCTGTCGAGAAGCACTTCCTTCCCGTCGATGCTTGTGATGCTGAGAAGTTTGGAGTTCTTTGCATAGCTGCCTCGGGAAACCTTGAGACCGTTCAGCGGCAGGCTTACCGGCTTGCCCTTCACCATTAGCTGTATGAGAATTCCCAGCTGCATATGGAAGGGAGCCATTTTCCCCAGATCGTGGTAGACGAACCTTCTGTCGGTAACTACGACCCTGCTCCTTACAGGGAACTTGATCTTCTTCCCCTGAAGGGTATACCTTCTGGTATCGGCAAAAACCCTCTCGTCAGGTTCCGGCTGAAATTTCGCCACGGTTTCTCCTTTCATAGAAAGACCTTCATGATGATGTCTGACTATAAAGAAGGTGCCGCATAAAGGAAAAGGCCGGCTTACCGCCGGCCTTTTCATGGATGAGGTTAACTATTGAACAACTGCGAATTTACCCTGGATAAGGGTATCCGGGGTTCTGACCACTGCAAAGTAAATACCGCTGCCAAGACGTGAACCGTCGATGGAAAGGGTATTCGATCCCGCCTGAAGGTCTTCAGCGGCTGTTTCCGCAACGATCCTTCCTGACAGGTCATATACAGCAAGGGTTCCTGACACCGGGGCACCCAGGGCGAAGTTTACAGAGAGGTTTCCTCCCCTGAAGGGATTGGGGTATACCCGTAGAGAAATGCCGTTACCGGAGCCATTGCTTTCAGAGATGCCCATTCCCTGACCCCAGGCGCCGTCTCTGTAGAAGGCATCAAGCATCAGGTCAGCGTTCATTCTGAGACCTGCAAGGCCCCTTCCGATAACCCAGCCTCCGATTACATGAAGCTCGTCACCGTCTTCCAGGGTGCATACCCCGGCTGAAATAAGGAACCTGTAATCAAAAGTGGGGAAACCCTCTGCAAGGGGGTTGTTGATAACGATGGGGAAAGGCCCGGGGTTGGTGAACTCAACAGCTGAAGGAGTGTTGGGGTTGCCGTACCAGTCGGCCATGTATGCAGGACCGCTGACGGGTACTTCCGTGAAGTCGGGGTGCTGGCCCCACATGATGTCGTACACCTCAGGATCGGTACCGGGATCACTCTCCCAGTTCCACCAGGAGTGCCCAAGGGGAATCGGGCAGCCCCAGATATCCGCCGGTCTTTCAATGGAATCGTCTGCCTTCAAAACGTATAGGTCGAGAAGCCTCCAGCCAAGGAACCCGTTGCAGGGAACCGAAAGGTCCTGCTCCCCGGAATCATCGTCTGAGGAACCTGCGCCGTCTCCATCCCACATGTAGGAAAGGTTCCTGGGAACCACCAGGAAGGTGGTATCACCAACTACCTGATCGTAATGGAAATATGGCATTCCCTGGGAAAAGAGCTGAATACCGGATTCAGTGTCGGTTATGTAGAGAGTGTCTGAACCGACCACCTTGGCAAGTATCGTGAAGTGATCGCTGACTCCGTTCATGTCAACATCGTTGTCGGGAATTCCGTCTGAACCCAGGTAGTTGTAATAGTAATAAATGTTGTCAGGGTCAGATGGGTCCAGGGGGCTGTCAGGGTTCTGCTGGTAGGTGTATTCGTCCTGGGTGCTGGCCGGTGTGCCGTCGTTGAACAGATACTCGAAATCATATGTCCCGTTGGCCCAGATGGCATGGCCGTCGTAATACACCAAGTCGTCCATGGCACATTCGACGGAATCTGCAATGGCTATGTCACAGTCTGCCCGGAGAGCGGGAACGAACCCTTCAAGGGCAGTTCCGGGGTTGCCGTACTCGCTGTGATGGGTGAAGACCATCTCGGTTGCCATGATGTTGTCATATCCGGCTACGTCCCAGGAGAGGTTCTTCACGTTGACCATCATACCGTATGGGGCTTCCTGGTAAGCTCCTTCCACATACCAGTCGTCTGAAGCGTACCATGATTCTTCCGTGGCGATGGCACCGGGGGTCTGGTATGTCATGGGATAGCCGTCGCTGGGCCAGAGTTCCCAGTCGCCGTAGTCTGCTATACTTGCCCACTTCCCTGCCGAATCAGGGAACATTGAAGTGATCTCACCGTAGCAGCATGTCCAGATACTGCCCCACCAAAGGTAACTGTTCCCGGTTCCCGCAGGCCATGCCATGGATTGAATAATTCCGTCTGTATCTCCCCATGAAGCCTCGTTGAGCACTCCGGAAATCAGGTTCGCCAGCGAATGGGTAACCCATTCAAGCTCAGGTCGTTCGTCGGTTCCGGTCAAACCTCCTGGTGAAGCTTCAAGGCTTCTGCCCATTGAAGGCAGAGCAATAAGAAGCATTATCAGCATAAGAAATAACGTTCCATATCTCATTACTTTTCACTCCTTTCTCGTATCAACCCTATTATCTGATGTAAGTATCAACACTTGACATTTTAATGTCAATGGCAATGATACACTGCGATAGCATTGATCTCCCTGAAAACCATGGGATCCAGTTTGCAGTGCCACTGAAAAAGAATATCTTCCAGAAGTCGAAACCGCCGGAACAGGGGGACACATGGAAAACGCATTCTATCCAGGAGATGACATCAGGCTCATTAATAACGGGCAGACGGTTTTCTCCGGATCGCTTCTCATAGCCGACATATCAGGTTTCACCGAAATAACTGAAACACTTACCCTGGGCGGCAGAGAGGGCGTAGAGGAACTTACAGCCCTTTTGAACCGCTGTTTCGATTCCATGCTGGGAACGGTTTACCGCCACGAAGGTTCCGTTATCACCTTTTCCGGTGATTCGATACTGGTAAGATTCCCGGACCCGGATCTTGGAACCGAATGTGGAAAGAAACTGATTCAGGGCATGAGGGATTTCCGCAGGGTGGTAATTCTGGGCAAAAGGTTCTCCATAAATGCAAAGGCAGTTGTGGGAACAGGCAGATGGAACCAGTATATCATCGGCTCTAAAAACCGGGCCCATATACTTGTTTCCGGCGGACTGGTAAGAGAGCTTGCACAGAGGGAGCTCCATGCATCTCCCTGTGAAGTGATCGTTTTCGAGAACAGTTCAGAACCATCACAGGAGCCATTCCCTTCACCGGAAACCGATCCGGATTCATTCCTCTCTCCGGGTTCGAAAAGACTGTACGGTGAACACAGACCCGTTACGCCTGTATTCGTTACGGTAAGACAGAAGGATGATCACCCCTGGAGCGTTAACCGATTCCAGGAACTGTATCTGCGTATTGAGGACACGGTGACAAGGCACGGAGGCCATCTTCACCACATCGACGACCTGGTATCCAGGGGAACAAGAATCATGGCCCTTTTCGGAGCCCCTGTGTCCGAAGGCCGTGACACACTGAACGGTGTTCTTGCCGCTCTCGAGATAGTTGAACATGAATCTGAGTCCTTCCTCCTCAGCTGCGGAGCAGACTCCGGATACGCCTTTTCAGGAACCATAGGCAACCGTCACAGAAAACAGTACACGGTGATAGGCGACCCGGTGAACACCGCCGCCCGTCTCTCCGAGGCTGCTGCTCCCGGAATAGTTGCCGTTTCCTCCGGTGTAACGGCAAAAACCTCGGCTGATATAGATTTCGGGAGACCCATGAAGGTATCTCTCAAGGGCAAAAGGGATTTAAGAGAAGCCTTTCCCGCTGTGGGAAGAAAGTCAGCATCACCGGAGGAACCCTTCGTGGGACGTGAGAAGGAACTGTCTGTTCTTGAGGAGATAGCCGGAAAAGGCGGCTGCGTACTTGTTACGGGAAGCGCCGGTGTGGGCAAAAGTTCACTTCTCAGGGTATTCGCAGGTAACTTAAAGAACCTTGGAGTGGAAGTTTATCGCGGTTTTGCAGGTTTGCAGCAGTCCGGCACCTCTATTCTGTCCAGCCTTCTCATGAACATCTGCAGAATAGATCCGGGAATGACCGAAGCCGGGAAGATCAGAAACTTCGACGACACCCTTGAAAAGACAGGCAACCCACAGCTGATACGCAGAAGGGTCTTTCCCGGAAACATGATCCTTCGTCTGGGCATCGATGATGCAGGTTTCCGCAGGCTCCCTCCCAGACTGAGAAGCGAGAATCTGCTGGACGCCCTGATAATGCTTTTCTCATCCCTCAGGGGATGCGTGATCATAGAGGATCTTCACAGAGCAGATTCCGAAGAGCTTGAGTTCCTTTTCAGCGTGATAGAGAGAACGCTTGAAATGTCAGACATTACCTTCGTTCTCACCACCAGACCCGAGGGTGAAGAGAAGATTCCCCATGACATTGCTCCAGTGCGTATTCCCCTGGAAGGACTCTCCAGTGAAGAATCCATTACTTTGCTCTCCCGGTATGCAGGCGGGCTTCCCGTGGAAGACAGATTGCTTGAAATCCTTACTGAAAAAGCCAGAGGCAACCCATTTTTCCTGGTGCAGTTCCTGCTCTACCTGAAGGAAAAAGATCTGATACGAGTTTTCGAGAACAAATGGATCACCACCGGCGAAAAGAGCTTCAGGGAACTTCCTGAATCGATATTCTCCATGATCATGGCTCGTATCGACACCCTGGAGGAAAAAACCAGAGAAAGCCTCAAGGTTGCAAGTGTGGTGGGAATACGATTCAGTGAAGCATTGGTTAGCAGCGTTGTAAAGAGAAACGTGCACCGGGAAATGAGTGAATCAATAAAAGCAGGCCTTACCTTCATCAACTCATACATCGAGCTGGAGCACATCTTCAGTCACATGCTGATAAGAGATGTGGCATACGAATCCCTCTTCACGGAAAGAAGAAGGGAACTGCACAGGGAGATCGGAAACATACTGGAGGAAAAGACCGGTAATGACCCGGGTGCCAGTGCATTTCTTGCAATGCACTTCCTCAATGGTGAAGTCTGGGATAAAGCTGTGGAATACTCCATTAAGGCAGGAAAGCTCGCATCTGACGAATTCCGGAACCGGGAGGCAATTGCGCATTTGAGACAAGCCTCTGATATCCTGGAGAAACACCTGCCTGACCAGAGGGATCTGCTGGCAGAGTCACTGCATCTGTGCGGAACCGTCCAGGATCGAACAGGCGATTTGGAAAACGCTGTAGAGACATACAGAAAAGCGGTGTCATGTTCCAGGGACATGAGCACAACCCTGATGGCTCTTATGAGTATTGCCGATATTCTGTTCAACCAGGGAAACCTGGAAGAGGCCGGCGAAATAGTGGAAGAGGTGGAGAGGCTTATTGATCAGTCCCCCGATGATCATTCTGATGTCAAGTTACAGGTGGCTGCATTCAAGGCCTGGACCCTCTGCATCAAAGGTGATATCGAAAATGCTGAAAAGGAAGCTGTGAATGCAGTTAAGCTTGGTGAGTCCCTTACCGGTTTCTCCGAACTGGAAAAGACGAGAAAACTTGGACACGCACTGAATACCCTTGCAACGGTCCACTGGGCAAATTCTGACTTCACCAGGGCCCGTGAACTCTATGAAAGGGCAATTGAAATAGCCCTTGAGAACGGTCTGAAAAGAGAAGCTGCGGTCACCTGGGGGAACATCGGCCTGACCCTTGAAAAACAAGGTTTTTACGAAGAAGCAGTGGACAGCATGCACAAACAGCTGAAAATCGCAACTGAAGTCGGCGACAAGCTGGTAATCCTTTCTGCTCATGGAGACCTGGGAATGACCTACGCCACCACAGGAGAGATCCACAGAGCCATCTACCACGCATCCCGGCAACTGGAGCTTTCCGAATCAATGAAGGTTGCCCACGACCACCTCCTTGCTCTGAATCACCTTGCAACCCTGAATATCACCCTTGGAAACCTTCAGGAAGCTGAAAAGCATATCGAAAGCGCATTCAATCTCCTTGAAGAGAAACACATTGAGCGGGAAATGGCTCATACCCTTTTCGCATCGGGAAAACTGGCCTTCGAAAAGGGCGAAATGAGAAAAGCAGCGGAGATATTCCGGAAAGCCATGGAGATTGCCCGGAAAGTAAACGGTTTATCCCTGCAGCACCTCATTCTCCTGCAAATGGCAGAGGTTCATCTTGCCATGGGTTCCATTGATGCGGCTGAAGAAGCAGCTGCCGCTTCACGGGAAATAGCTGAAAAAACAGCCATGAAACCCGCCGGGGCCTGCAGCTTGTTCATGTGGGGAATGATCCACGAAAAACGCGGCAACATCCCCCGGGCGGAAAAGGAATACAGAGAAGCCATAGCGATGTTCGAAAAATTGGGCACCAGGTACTACCTTGCCCGGGCACTTCTCTACCTTGGCACCCTGCTTCGCGGAACTTCAGAGGCAGACAAATGCAAAGCCAGAGCCATTGAGCTCTTCGATGAAATGAAAATACCGGTCTCAGATAAAAGGCCCCCTTCCGCAGAAGAGGGCCCCTGAAAGAATACTTTTAGAAAGTTGCCTTGATGGCGGCCCAGGTAGAGGGATCCAGCGCCTGTGCGTCTGAGGGAACAACTATGCTGCAGCCGTCAGGTGCTGTTACAGTCAAGTCGTCGATCCATACGATGTCTCCGGGCTCGGAGTAGGTTCTTGCCTCGATGACGAGACCAGTGTGTCCTTCGATGACCTCCCAGGTGTATTCAGCCATGTCCCAGCCTGTGCCGGGTCCGTATTCGCTCTGGCCCCCGGCGCTGCCGGCATACCCCTCGATATCGCCCGGGTCATCGTTCCAGTGACCCCATATTCTGCAGGAAGGGGCGGCTGCAGGAGTCATGTCATATCTCCAGAAAGTGGCTGTGACCATATCACCGTCGGAAAGACCTGTGACCCATGCAACGTATGCCTGGGGAGTTCCTTCCTCCTGATTATCTTCGAGCTTCAGAGACTGGCTTCCCCCGTGCACCGGATCAGTGTCGATGGTGGCTATGATGTCTCCGTATGAAGCAAGAATGGTTTCAGAACCCTCCCAGCCGCATGTTGCAGTTACATCTGCAGACGCAACGGTAAATGCCGCAGCTGCAAAAACAAGTAAAATAACTCTCACTTTTCTCCCCCTTTTCAGGTTTCATTAGGTATCTCCGTCCAGACGGTATCATAAGGATGAAGCACGTTTTTATCAAGAACGAATTCTCCTTGACCACAGTTGAAAACTGTACGATTTTATTCATATGGTAAATTTTTGAACTGGAGGCATTATGCATTTATTGATATTTTCAGCAGTAGCTGCAGGGCTTGCTTCAGCCTCTCTGGATTTTCCGGAGAGCCGATTTCCTCCAGTCTTCGTGGAAACTCAGACCGGTGAGAACATCATTTCACTTGAAGAAGGTTTCATAGGAACCTTATCCGGTTTCCCCGACCTGCCTTTTCTCTCTGAGATCGTTCCCCTGGAAAATGGAACCTGCGCAGCGGCTGTAACTGTTGAGAACTGCATCTGGGAAACCGTAACCGAAGACGTGGAGATAAGACCTCTTCCCGAACCGGCGATCATCTCATCTCCCCTTGAGCCGAAGAACACCGTCTACAGTTCAGTATATTCCGCAAACGAGTTCTGGCCTTCTCAGCCGGTATCCCTTTCAGGAACGGGCTATATGAACGGAAGACCCTGTGCAGAACTTGTTATTGCGCCTTTCAGGTACAATCCCGTCACCCGGGAGCTTCAGAGACTGGTCTCCACGGACATTAACATAGAGACCGGAGAGTCGGCCAGGGTTCTCACCCCTCAACCCCTCCAGGGGTCCTCTGATATGATGCTCATCATCACCGATCAGTCGATCAGAGCTCCCTTCGACTCACTGGCCCTCTGGCGAAGGGAAGAGGGAATCCCAACAGAGGTAGTGACCACCGATGAGGTTTATGCAACTCCCGGTACCGATAACCCTGAACGGATCAGGAACTACATTATCAACCGTTACCAGACAGATGGAATCACCATGGTTCTTCTTGGAGGAGATACAAATCATATACCCTGCAGATTCGCATTCCCCATGTCCTACGAATGGTCCGGCGGCAGGGAAGACAATTTACCGTGCGACCTTTACTACTCGGATCTGGACGGGAACTGGAACCTCGACGGTGACGACATATGGGGCGAGGTTGCAGACAGCGTGGACCTGTGGCAGGATGTATATGTGGGAAGAGCTCCCTGTGAAGACATCGACGAGGCCTGGACTTTCTACAGCAAGATAAAGCTCTACGAAACCACTGACCCCGGCCACCTTGATGAAACCATTCTCGCAGGCGGGGTTCTGTGGCAGGTACCATTCACCGATGAGGCAATAGTAAAAGGATACATCAGGGATAACAGCATTCCAGTATGGTTCACCAATACGGAACTTTACCAGACATCCGGAAACTACAACACCAGCTCCGTGATCGAAGCTCTCAACCAGGGAGCAGGCTATGTGAATCTCAACGACCACGGATGGATAAACGTGGTGGGCTGTCTTGACAACGACGATGTGGATGTTGTGAATTCCGACGGCCAATTCTTCGGAATGATGTATTCCATAGGATGCTGGACCAGCGCCTTCGATTCCGACTGCATCGCAGAACACTTTCTCAACAACCCCAACGGCGGCGGCGTTTCCTACATTGGCAACTCCTCCTATGGATGGGGTTCACCCGGAAACCCCCTCTTCGGCTATTCGGACAGAATGGACAGAGAGATCTTCAAGCTGCTTTTCGATGATCCCACTCTGAGTCTGGGTGAGCTTATGGCAGAAGCCAAGGACAGCTTCATACCATTCGGCGGCCAGGAGAACTGCTACAGATGTGTGCTCTATATGGTTAATCTGCTGGGCGATCCTTCAATGCACACCTTCAGAAGAACTCCTTCACTGCCTGTGATCGGCTGTCCGGACATTGTTACGGAATATACCTCTGCTTTCCCGGTATCTGTCGAAATTCCAGGCGGTTACCAGCCGGATGAAATAACCGTCTGCATACATGACGAAGATTTCAGCCTCTACCAGGTTGAAGAACTGGACGCTTCAGGATTCACGGTTTTTCAGCTTCCCTCACCACCCCAGGGAGACATCACCGTTACGGTTACAGGTACCGGCCTGAGAAGAACGCAGCTGGTTGTTCCTGATACTCCGGCACCTCTTCCGGTGGTTTCCGGGATTTCCGTTACGACCCCGGAGGGGTATTCCCATCCGGCACCCGGAACCTCTCCCCTTCTAACCGTAACTCTTCAGAACATCGGCAGCGAGCTTCTAAGCGGAGTGGAACTGTCCGCACAGCTTTCATCAGGCCCCGGAACCCTCACCCAGCCCCTTGTGTCCTACGGAACTGTTTTACCGGGGGTTTCATCCACAGGTGATAAGGCTCTGGAACTGACGGTGAATGAAGATGCCTCTACAGGAGACATCCTAGGTCTGCAGCTGGAGATCGCTTCTGATCAGGGAACCTGGAACAGCGTACTTCCTCTTCTCGTTCACGCACCGGGTCTCTATTTCACTGCTTACACGGTGGATGACACGGCAGGGGGAAACGGCAACGGCTACGCGGAACCCGGAGAATCCTTCAGCCTTCTCGTGGATGTTGCCAATTCCGGTCTGCTATCCGCAGGTGATGTTTCAGCAGCCGTATCTTCACAGGAGGAATGGCTCACATGGAGCCTGGACAGCGTCTCCGTAACACAGATCGAACCGGAAAGCATCTGCACTATGACCTTCCAGGGAGAAGTCCTCACATCAGCTCCAGACACCGCTTATCCTGTTATTACACTTACAACTGAAGCATCTCCCCAGTGGACAGGGGAGGAAGATTTCATGTTCATCATCGGTGAATTTCTCTCCAGCAGCGACTTCGAAACGGGAACCCAGAACTGGAGCCACACAGGTCAGCCTGACCAGTGGCACCTTTCCCAGCAGGAGACACACTCCGGAGAATGGGCATGGTGGTGCGGTGACGAAAACACGGGACAATACCATGAAGACATGGACTGCTCACTTATCTCCCCTGTTCTAATACTGGCTCCGGATGCACAGCTTTCCTTCTGGTCATGCTTCGATATTGATCTATACGGTGCTGATGGGCTTTATGTAGTTCTTAAAGACACTGATGCGGGTACCTCGGACACACTGGATTTTATTGGTGCAGGGGGTCTTCTGGGAACATCAGGACTGCTATCCAGAGGTAACATGATGTGGCTGCCCAGGAACTATGATCTGTCCATGTACGATGAGGGATCATCGGTTCAGATAGAATTCTGTTTCCATACGGATGACTCAGAAGCAAACCTTGGCGCCTTTCACATCGACGATGTAACCATAGACGGCTACCTTGCTCAGAATGGCACTGATCCCCGTGAGTTTCCCTTTATAGTAGGTCTTCCCCGGCCGAATCCCTCCTGCGGAACCTTTGCGGTTCCTCTGAACTCTCCGCTTGGATGGTGGTCCGTACAGTTGTACAACCTTGCGGGAAGAATGGTTTATTCCGCCGGCAGCGATAATCCTTATGTGGGGGATATCCAGGTTCAGCTTGAACGGCCATCTGCGGGTGTTTACCTCCTAAGGGCATCGAACGAGAGCGGAGTACAGGTAAGAAAGACCGTGGTAACAGTAAGCGGTCAATGAAATATTGACATGAACTGCAACAGATTTTATAGAATCTTCAAATGAGAGAGGAGTTTCATGAAATATTTACTTGAAATTGTTATCCTGCTGATGTTCTCAGGTGTTGCCGTGGCGGATTATCAGATAGTCTCCACCATCGACGCCCCCGACACGAACATCTCCGGTCTGGGATTCGGCAACGGTTCCCTTTGGGCGGTAGACGGTACCACCGAGTACGCCTACGAGGTTGACCCCGCCACCGGAGCTGTTATCAACTCCTGGTATATCGAAAACACCACAAGGATCCCCACTGGATGCACCTTTGCCAACAACACCCTGTACATAGCCTGCGGCAATCCCCCGAACCTGACATTGTCATACTGCTACAAGTACACTTCAGCGGGGGCGTATTCCGGTATGTTCTCGCTGGACTGTTGAGGAAGCGATCTCGACCAGGAGGTAACTGGTCTCGCAACTGGAAACGGCAAGATCTACGGAGCCGGAGTCGATGCTCAGACAATGAAGGAATGTCTTGAAATCTACAGTTACACAGGCAGTATTCAGGCTGGTCCCGAATTCATGCTCGAACTGGGTATAGATTTCTATGACATTGCCTATTACGATTCCAACTGGTGGTATGCCTGCAACGACACGGAATTCCCCATAAGGGTTTACGACGGGAATGGAACTCTGGTGGAATCTATCAGCAGCACGGTGGTTCCCGCGGCACATGGAATGACCTTCGATGACGAAGGATTTCTCTGGGTCAGCAACATGAATACCGATGAGATCTATAAGGTTGACGTAAGCAGTTCGTCACTTGAAAGATCCACCTGGGGCGCCATAAAGGCCACCTTCTAGCAACATGTTCACTATAAGGGCTCCGCTTCTGCGGAGCCCTTTTCAGTTCCCGAACCGTTCCGGGATGGAAAAGAAATCCTCGGGATCGAGCAGGAATTCTTGCTCCCATGAGAAGTTATCCCCGGGGGCTTCGGCATTTGCTCCGGGAGGATACAGGTATGCTTCCCCGGAGTCATAAAACCCGGCTGCAAGGAATACGAACTCCGTTCCCGCCCAATCGGCATTCTCTTCCCCGTCGCGGATTCCCACACGGAAAATCGAATAGTCTGCCCCATCCAGGGAAAGAACTCCGGTGGCATCCACAAGGTAGCCTGACAAGGGGGCTTCAATTCTTTTGACGGAACAGATCACGATACTGTCAGCTCCCATTTCATACAGACTGTAAAGAGCTGTGAAGCACGCACTGCTTCCGTTGAAAGAATCCAGTGAAAAGTCACTCTCTATTCCGGAATCGGGATGAAGATGATACTCCAGTGATGATGATGCCAGCAATGGGAACATTGTTAGCATTTTAATGACGAATAATGGTACCATATATGACAGATCTATCATGATTTGCCCTTCTCCCTGTTCAGTTTACCGTATTTCAGACTGCTTCCTCTGCACAGGTCAGCCGGGTACTTCGCCCTGTTGATCTCTATCTTACGGTATGCCGCTTTCACCGGATCGATCCCAAGTTTATCCGAGAGGTTCAACAGATATATGAGAACATCGGCTATTTCCTCTGAAGCATGGATAACAGCCTCCGAACCCGGATTCCTGCTTTCTTCTTCAGTGATCCACTGGAATATCTCTGCAAGTTCCGCAGACTCGATGAGGACGGACATGGAGAGGTTCTTGGGGGAATGGTATTTCTCCCAGTTACGCTCATTGTTGAATTCCCTGATTTTCAAAAGAAGTTCCTGAAACATAGCCCTCCCACGTTTAAGATCTAACGCCTCATAATAACCAAAGAGAGGCTGCCGGGGAATACCTTACTGGTAACGGGGTATAACTTTCATTAGTTTGCACGAACAGGAGGTGACTGAAGATGAAAAGTATGTTTTTGCTGATGGTAACTGTTGCTGCATGGAGCGGCTGTTCCGCGGAACTACCCATGGAGCAGCTTTCATTTCCCCGGGAGGAGATGATGGAGAATTCCTTTGCAAGGTTCTATGAAGGTATCCCCTGTACCTCAAACCCCAGGATGGAATCCATGAACCTGCCCGTTGATCCCTCCGGGGTTATAAACCTGGGCGGGGTTCTTCTCCATGCAGGACGGACTGAACCGGATGAGCTGCTGCTTCAGAACGGTTTCGCAGTTTATCCTGGATCATACCCTGCGGACAACCCCGTAAGGGCCTTCGAAAGACTTGAAGACACGGATATTCCAGTATTCGTCTCCAGCGGAATACCCCTTCACATGCTGCATATCTTCTTCGACCAGATCCTTCAGCAGGTGGAAACCGATTATCTCTACCCTGACCTTGTCACCATATGCAGCGCCCTTTATCAGAGCAGTGTCACCAGAAATGACATGACAGGTGCCGCCTACTTTGCCGTTCCACTGACCTTTCTGGAAGAAAATTTCCAGCCCCTTAGCAGCATATCGGAAACGGTAAGCAGTGAAGCCGCCCTTATGAGGGCACACAGCGGCTTCGAAGAAAGCCCTGTTTTCGGTTTTGCCGAGGACTACTCACAGTACGTTCCCCGGGGACATTACACCGCCAGTAGAGAACTGGAAAACTACTTCATGGCAATGATGTACCTGGGCAGGATGACCTTCCCCCTCAAGGGAGGTTCACCCCACGGCCCACGTGAAGAATTCCTGGTTTCAGCAGAGGATGCACACAGACTCACCACAACGGCTCTGTACATGGTGAGTGACCTGAACACCATAGAAGCAGACGGCGAACCGCTGAGGGCAAAGTGGCAGCGCCTTTATGAGATAACAGCATTTTTCGCCGGTTTTGCCGACGATCTCTCCGTAATGGAATACCAGGCAGCAGCTGAAGCGGCTGGAGGCCATGAAACCAACTCCGCTGAAATTCAGTCCAGGGAATTCAGAGGCAGTTTTCTTGAATACATCATCAGCCATTTCAGGGGACCTTCAATCTACAGCGGAACAGGTGCCTCAGTTGCAATGCCCGACCAGAACGGAGAGTTCGACCCGGCAGATTTCAACACTTTTTTAGGAAAAACAACAGGTTTCAGACTCTTCGGTCAGAGGTACACCCCTGACAGCGAGATGCTGGGCAAGTTCGTCTTCCCTTCAATTGGCAGGAATCCCGCCGGAGAGCAGCGATTCATGCCGTCGGGTCTGGATGTTGCAGCTTCATTCAGGTGCCGGGCCGCTCTGGAAATATTGCAGGAGAACGGCTCAATGCTGCACGACAACTATCCGGACACCCTTGCATCCATGCAGGAGATGGTTGACGGATATACCGATGATGACTGGCATGCAACCCTCTACATGTCATGGCTGCATTCAATAAGGCTGCTCGCTTCCTCCGGGGGTGAGGGATATCCTGACTTCATGCAGACAGATGCCTGGAACAGATGCACCCTCTCAACCTTCCTGGCCTCCTGGGCAATGCTCAGACACGATACCATTCTCTATGCAAAACAGAGCTATACACTCATGGCCGGATGCGCACCACCAATGGAGGAACCCGTTCCATCTGCAGGGTTCGTGGAACCAGTGCCTGAGGTGTATGCCGAGCTGCGGGGAACCCTGATAATGGCCAGGAACGGTCTTGAGCACTACGACGTTCTCGATGATCAGCTGGGCATGAGGTTCGACAATGCAGAGAGGCTTCTGGGCACCCTTCAGGAAATAGCCGAGAAGGAGCTTGCAGGAGAACTTCTTACAGAAACTGACGCAGACTTTCTCAAGGGCTTCGCTTCATATCTGGAAAGCGCCATAGCCTGGGGCGGAGACACCACGGAAGGCCTTGAAACATCTCTTATAGCAGATGTACACACAGACCAGAACTCATCAAGTGTCCTTGAGGTTGCTTCCGGCAATCTGGACAACTGCGTTGTGATATACCGCAGGGCGGACGGGGTCATCGAGGCTGCCATGGGTCCGGTTCTAAGCTATTACGAATTCACCTGGCCCATGTCCGACAGGCTTACGGATGAAGCCTGGAGGGAAATGCTTCAGAATGATCCCGAAAGACCCGAATGGACCAATGGCTACATAGTGGAGTAGTCGAAGTATCGCTTTTTCGCCGGTGCTGTAACAGGCACCGGCTTTTTCATGTCCTTATTCCACTGATGATTTGACAAACGGATTCCTTCTACTATTTTTCATTTACAACACCCAAGAGGAGATTTATGAAGTTTGTATTTTCCTTGACAGGAACGTTTTTGCTCATGACAGCAGCATGCGGTGATTCGGATCAGTCTTTGGTAACAGTTGACAATTCTCTGATCAGTTACACACTGGCCATAACCGATTCAATCGGGATAGAACTGGGTGATTCAGCCTATGTTTTCGGTGCCATTGCTGATGCCGAGGTGCTTCCAGACGGCAACATTATCGTACTGGACAGAACATTCTGCAACATGAGGATATTCTCCCCGCAGGGTGAACATGTGAGAACCATTTCAGGCAGAGGGAGTGGTCCGGGTGAACTTTCAAATCCCTTCAGTATTTACAGCTGGGGCAATGGTGAGGTCAGTGTAATAGACCCCTATGCCGGAGGTATTCACAGGTTCTCCACAAATGGAGAATGGCTCGGGCTCGATCTTCAAATTTCCAACAACTCATTCATTGACCCGATAGTGGTCTCAGAAAGCACCTTCGTCTGCTTCAAGTCACGATTCGACCAGGATGGCGACGGCATAACCGCAACTGCATTCGTTTCACTTTTTCCTCTTTCCATAGAGCCTTTGGTCACCTACTGGGAGAAAAGCATGCCCTGGGACCCGGGTAACATGGGAAATCTGGCTCTTGAGGCAATATTCAGCAATTACTACACGGCTGATCCAGCCACCGGACGGGTATATGTATCCCCCTTCCACGGAGACGGGTATGTGATACAGTGTTTCGATGCAGACGGCACTCCGGCAGGAGAGATCACCGCTGAATACACCCCTGTGCCGAAAACAGAAGAAGAGATTCAGGCAGAGAAAGACTTCATAGAGTTCTTCCTGAGAGCATCCGAAAGCAACAATCCGAACCTGAACTACAACTGTGACCCGTGGCCCAACCATTTTGCTGTTACAGGGCTGTATATGGGGCCTGAGGGAAACCTGTGGGCAATGAGGGGCGGAACCGATGTTCTTACCTTCGATATCTGGAATGCTCAAAGACAGCTTGTGGGTACAGCAACTATCCCCCAGCTTCCCACAGCGAACTCCAGCTGGAAACTTGCCTTTGGGGATAACAATGCTATAGCATGGAATGAGAACCCGGAGAACTTTCAGAAGCTCTACATACTGCAATACTGATAGCATGACCGCCGGGGAAACCCGGCGGTCAATCCCTTTTTGAAAACACCCGTCTCACGGTTTCCCCAAGCTTCTGTATCCTGAAGGACCCGAAAAGGGTATTCGCAAGAAATATCCCAAGACGATAGAACGCCCAGGTAAGAAGAAGGGGCAGCAGCACCAGATCCACAAGCCATGAAGCGGAGGCAAACCAGACGTAATTGGGAAGCCCCTTTACCAGTACGATGAGTTCCCTTCGCGGGTCTTCCGGAACGGGATCACCTTCCGTGAGCCGGCTACCCTCTTCCCCGAATACCTGAAGACGGTTTCCAGCTGCGTAGCGGAGACTTGAGGTATAGATACGGGAAAGCTGCCCTGACATGATAACTGCAGAGGGCATTGCGATCATGAAAACCCAGGCAGCGGTGCCAAGGGCCATTGCAGTGTTCCTGAGCCTCCCGTCCCTTTTCACGTACCTGATCAGCCCAAGCACAATGAAAAGGACGCCGAGGAGAACTGAACCAACTGGTTTTGAGAGAATAAGATAGATGTTGATCACGTGTACGGCCACTGCAGCTGCGGAAACGGAGAAAACGGCAAAATCCAGAGATTCTGAAAGTGGCTCGAGCAGATGAGAATGCCCGGAAAACAAAGTATCCGCCTTGATGTCTTCGATCCCAGTCAGGGCTGAATCCGCAAAAAGCCGGTAATTCTCTGCCCGTTCCTGTATATGTGCGGTAATTCCCCTGGCAGGTGAAGTGAAGAGAAAGCCGGTGACCATGGAAAAACACCCGGTGAGAGAAAGAATCGCCAGAAGCCCATAAAGCACTGAAGGAAGGTATTTCTCAAGTTTCATCAGATGTCACTGCTTCCTGCAAGCCTCGACCGAAGCCTGTTCACGAACAGTGGAACAGACAGATACACCAATGTACTCCATCCTGGAGAAAACAACGAGACGATGACCCCCGCCACGGACACCACCGGAAGCACCATGTTGATCCTTATCAAACGCTTTACAGAGGTTGTGTCGTAACCGTCCGCAAGCATTTCAGGGTATCTCAGCAGTACCGTTCCCTGAAGAATGAAGATGACGGAGACGAAAAATATATTCGTGTGGAACAGAAGGTTGGCTGCGAAAGTGTGATTGTGGTAACCGATCATCGACGAGGAGAAAGGAATGAGGCACACCACCAGAAGGCCCATGAGATTCACCCAGATGTGGGGAACGCAGCTGGATTTGATGTACTTGAATATTTTAAGCTGAACCACCCAGAAACTGCCCAGCAGCATGAAACTTAACGCGTAAGTGCCGAAAAGGTCACTGTTGTTCCCCAGATGGGTAAGTATATCATTATCCACTGAGGTACCGTTGACCTGAGGCAGCGGCAGGCTGAGAACAAGAATGGTCATGGCGATAGCGTATATGCCGTCTGTAAGTCCTTCAAGCCTGTGAAGGGAGAAATGCGACGAGCCGGGTTCTCTCATATCTCGAACCTCCAATATCTGTGAAGGTGTAAAATAGCACGGGAAACGCGCAGCCCAAATAGCATCTTTGCCGGGGTGCTTCCATTGCTTATTATGACTACCTGGGCAGAACATACAGAAGGGATTCATTGCTTAAGCATCCTGCATTGATACTGGTTGCAGTTTTATGCTTCACAGCGGTTTCAGAGCCGCTGGAATTTGACTTTACAATTGATCCTGAAACAGTAAACCAGGATTTTCTGAACGAAGGTTCTCAGACCCTTCAGCTGCCCCCCTGCGAATTACCGGATCTTCCCGCAGTAACACGCACATTCCTGCTGCCTCCGGACACCAGGGTGGAGGAAGTAACTGTTTCAGATGCGGTATGGGAACCGCTGCCGGGTTTTTACAATCCCTTTGCCCCTCTGCTCCCGTCTTCAGGTGGACCCTTTCCGGAAGTTACCGCAGGTGTGATCAGACAGGGTTCTGCCCTGGGGTATTCCGTTGCTTCGCTTTATGGCTGCCCGTTGCGGTATATGCCTTCTAACGGAACGTTCGAAATACTGGTATCCGCAAACATTGAGATACACACCGCTCCCTCCCCCTATGAAACCCTGGTTCCTGAAAGAGAATCAATCCTTAGCGGTTCGATTAGAAGAAGGGGTATCGAAAGCATGGTCTCCAACCCCTGCGATCTGGCCCTTTACACTGAAACTGAGCAAATATCCTTCGGGGATCCCAATTCAGCCCTGAGCATAACAGAGTTCCCTTCACTCCAGGGTGATTGCGTTGATATGGTGATAATTACCACCGAAGAGCTTTCAGTGCCCTTTCAGGAAGTAGCAGACTACAGAACCAGTCATGGTATAATTACCATCGTGAGAACGGTTCAGTGGATAGATGAATTCTACAGCGGCTGCGACACCCAGGAGAAAATAAGGAATTTCCTTGTGGATGCTCATCAGAACTGGGGTATTCAGGCGGTTCTGCTGGGCGGAGACGCTGAAACGGTCCCAGTCCGTTACACAGGAGGCTGGGATTACATTCCAGTACCCTATCCCTTGTATCAGCTTCCATCTGACGACTACTACGGCGATCTCGACGGTGACTGGTCATACGACGGATCGGTCTGGCGCATTTTTGCGGATCTGGGTTACCTGGATATCTGCACCGGAAGGTGGCCTGTCAACTCGGTTTCGGATGTGGAAACACTTTACGGGAAACTGCTCTGCTACGAAACTCCGCAGTGGGTCCCCGGGAACTATGCAAGGAGAATACTTCTTCTTGGCTCCAACAATCCTGCAGGTTCCGGAGCCGATGACATGGCTCTTCTCGCCGAAATGCTTCAGAACAGCGCAGTGCCAAAGTACCTCGACGATCCTGTGGAGCTCTACTACCCGCATGATCTTCCCGCGGGAGATCTGAACAGGAACAACGCCCTTGATGAATTCGATGAAGGCTATAACCTGATCTTCCATGCGGGACATTCCGAAATACACAAGCTGGGAACCGCCGGAAACGGCACCCTTGGTCAATTCATCTGGGACTCGGACTTTGCCACCATGGAAAACACCGGCAAACCATGCATACTATGGACCCTTGGCTGCGACGCAGGTCATTTCGACGGGGCATACTGTTTCAGTGAAGCCGGAATGCTCACATCTTCCGATACCGGGCTTCTCGCTGTTATCTCAAACCCCAGGGGAGGCATGCATAATCAGAAAACAACCGCCTATTTCTTCTGTGACGCCCTCTTCAACACAGGTTATGTTGCCCAGCAATTCCAGAGACAGGCCCTGAACTGGCCTCTGAGTTTTCTGGGAGAAGCTTTCAGAACGTCGAAGAATCTCTCAGGCTACTCTTTTATTTATCAGAATCTTCTGGGCTCTCCCATGCTCAATGTGTGGAGGGACAATCCGGATCAGCTTCATGTTTCCACAGGCCAGTCATTCATAACCGAAGGAGAACCGACGGACATAACCGCAACGGTAACCGACGGAACCGCACCTGTAGAAGGAGCTTCCGTTGTGCTCTGGAAGAAAGATGAGCTTTTTGCCATTGCTTACACCGATGAAACCGGAAGCGCAGCCTTCAATGACGTTGCCGCTACCAGCAGCGCTCAGGGAGAATTCCTGCACATTGCAGCTGTAAAATTCCGCGAAGAGACCGGATCGGCGGAAACCACCGTTACCTCATTCCTGCCGGGAACTGCCACCATGGAAATACTCCAGGCGCAGGGAGCTCTGGTATCCCTTTCCGGATTCGCCGCAGACCCTGACGGTGACGGCACGGCCAATCCCGGAGAAACCGCCTCTATCTCCATTACCGCCATTAACACCGGTGGAGAAACGGCTCAGAATATCACAGCTCAGCTCGGTATCGCAAGCGGAGGTGAATTCATATCCTCAATTCCGGACGATATGGTGAACCTGCCTGATATTCCGCCTGACAGCTCGGCGGTTTCATCTGACCGTTTCACCGTGGAGATCGCCCCGGATGCTCCCGCCGGAAGCACGGTGGAGTTTCAGGTTCTGTTTACAGGAAGCGGTTTTGAAAGACAGTCTCCCCTGTTCCTGACCATCCAGTCGTCCTGTTATGAACTGGTCCTGCTGGACCCCCAGGCGGATAACTCTTCAGGAACTGAAGCTGTAATTACCCTTGAGGGCTTTCTCATGGCAAACACGGGCATGGGTATGGACGACTGGATGAACATCACGGTGAACGGCCTGATACCTGACGCACCCTTCACATCAGACACTGTTTCGGCTCCCGGTATTCCTGCGAACACCGCAGAGGAAATAGCCGGACAGATACTGGTAACAGTAACACCGGACAGACGGGGCTCGAACTGGCTTAGAGAAGGATTCCCGGGGTGCTTCCTGGACATTACCGTTGAGTCACCCTGGGGAACCGGCATAGCTCGACACGTAAGCGTTGAAGAAATTTCCCAGTATCAAAGTGAAGAGCCTGACCCTCCATACGATTTGAAAGTTACCGAAATCGGTGAAAACACCATTGATGTCAACTGGACACACCAGGGAATACCTGAAGCAGAGGGTTACTATGCCTATCTTGACGGAGCAAGGGTTTTTCCCGTTCCCCTTCCTGTGCAACAGCTGGGTTTCACGGACCTCGAGCCCGGTACTGTATACGAAATTCAAATCACGGCTATTGATGTTCTTGGAAGGGAAAGTCCTCCGGAAACCCTTACCTCCTCCACCGGTTGTCCACAGGTTCAGGGCTGGCCCCTGCTTCTTGGCGGTTCACCGGGAGCGGGAGCCCTCGCCTGTGACCTTGATGAAGACGGAAAAGACGAAATTGCGGTGATCAGCTCCTTCGGCTCCGTATATGTTCTGGAAAGAAACGGCATTTATCAACAGCTCATGCCCCCTGACGGTTATGACTACGACCGCTTCACAGGACTGGCAGCAGGAGACGTTACAGGTGACGGCAAAACTGATATTGTGGCGGTCTGCCAGAGGAAAACAGAAGTAATGGATCAGGAACAGATATCTATCCTCCTTTTTTCGAAACCGGACATGGTATGGACTGCCGTTGAAATAGCCGTCACAGAGGTGAACGAGGAGCTGGCTTCCACCCTCACAGGCGGAACCCCTCTGCTCTTCCAGGCAGATAATTCACAGGAATTCGAGATCGCCCTGAGAACAAGGGGGAACAACAGCGGCACTCCCCATCTTTACGTCTGGAAAAGGAACCAGTCAGGCAGTGTCTGGGAAATCTTCTCGGATGCTTTCCCCATGGAACTCAGCGGAGGATTTTTCGACACACCCTCCGCGGCAGATTTAGACGGGGACGGCATCGAGGAACTCATCACAACATCCTACTCCGCAGGAGAGCAGGGAACGGAGATTCTTGTGGTCGACTTCGAACCTGACGGTGAAATTATCACCACCAGCCGGAACCTCTATGAACTGAACACCGGAGGCTTGATTGCAAGGGCCTTCGGCACCCTCGCCGTAACTGATCACAACGGAACCTTCTATATAGCCGGTGCTGCCAAACCGGAATCATATTGCGGCGAAGAAAAGAAGCTGTTTGTCTGTACCGTTACGGGAACCGACTCCCTCCAGCTTGATCTGCTCTGGCAGACAGACTGGCTGCCAGGCAGAGACTTCTATGGAAACATGCCGGGACCAGCACTGGCGAGCATTGACACGGATCCGGAACCCGAGGTCATCTATCTGCTGAATGGTGGTCTGTATCAGTCCGAGGGCATCATTGAAGGTTTTGACCTGACCAGCGGAACCAGGGTCTTCCAGAGCGAATTGATCCCCTTTAATCCGCTTCAGGGAGGCGGTGGAGCCGATATCAGATCACAATCGGTGGCAGGTCTTACATCCTCCCCGGGCTCCGGGGTAAGTACAGTTTTCACAGGCTTCTCTACACTGTGCAGCGGAATGAACCCCCTGACCTCTCCGGAAACCGTTCCCGGTTTCCCGGTCTACTCCAGGGATGCAGTATGGTCAGCTCCTGTTGTCTGTGACCTGAATGGTGATGCCCACCCGGAGGTTCTCAACGTGGATAACTCGGGATACGCATCTCTTTACAACATGGATCAGTACACCACAACGGGATACTCCTGGCCCATGTACCAGGCCAACCCCAGACGTACTGGCTTCCTTCCTGCTGCACCGGTGCTGGATCTGCAGATATCCGGGGGGGGTAGCCGGGCTCCCTCTGCAGCAGGCAGAGTGACTGCACTTGTAACCATATCAGGCGCGGATGACAGATCCCCTGCCCGAACAGTTTCCCGGCTCAGCAGTTTTCAGGTACCCTCCGGCTCAGCAGGAACTGAATCTTCTCAGAGAACCGTTACCATATCAGCCTTTGCCGGCGATATCCTCTGCGGCACCACCAGTCTGCCTCTGTCTAACGGCTGCTTTGAAACAGCCGTTGAAATCTCTCGCGGAAGGGTGAATTCAGCGGGTATAACCCTGAAGGTAGACCCCGAGAACCGTTGGATAGAAACCGATGAAACAAACAATACCCTTACGGCTGCTTATTTCTGCGGTGAAGAAACCGTGATCATCCCGTCGCCATCCTCTGCACTTTCAATACATTTGACCCTTCCAGATGCCCTGGAAAATGGAATCGCCGTGAATGTTTACTCAACCGACGGCAGACTTGTCGAACATATGGAAACAGGTACCCTTCCTGCGGGAGACAGCATTCTGGAATTGAAATCCCCTCATCCGGGGGACCACCTTCCCTCGGGGATGTATACGGTAAGGATCACCGGCCTTGAAGCAGGAGAAAGAATAAGCAAAGTGATAGTTCTCAACTAATCCTGAGGATCATGGTTCCAGATGTACATCACCTGGTCAGGAAAAACCCTTATCCCATCAGAGGAATGGTAAAGATTAATGGCCGGTGTGTTGGTTTCATCGGTAAGAACGAAGGTTTCAGAACAGCCTTCATCCCTTGCTATCCGATTGAACTCAGCGATGAGTTGCTTTCCTATTCCCTGTCTTCTGAATTTCTCCGATACGTCGATGGAATAGAGCAACAACATGGGAGCAGCTGAATCCCACCTCCGGAGAATATGCCCGATTATCTGACCCGCCGGCTCACCGTCCACCGTGGCAGCCAGCATCAAACAGCCGGGATCCTCCAGAAACCGAAGAAGGTTTGCCTCTCCCCCCTTCATTTCCCAGAATATGCTGCAGTTGCGAAAGGCCTCCGAGTAATCCGAGCTTCTGTAACGTACGATATTCAGTTTCTCAGTTTCCCTTCAGAACTTACAGTCAATTCAGATTGTGGATGGCGGAGCGTTTCTCGAAACATAAGGCAAAACAGGCATAAACAAACAGTCCCTGCTTTGAAGAAAACCCCGGCGGAAATGCATACTCCCCCGGGGTATTTATTACGCGAAAGAAACTACTCAGGAACCGTTTCTTCAGGGGCAGCCGGCTCCATCATTTCAGCGGCGGAGCCCCTGGTGCAGTAGTAACCCCATTCAAGTCCCAGTTCAGCGGTTACAGGGCAATCAGCGCAGATGCAGCCAGCTTCGTCGACTATGCACTCACTGATTCCGGTGGCGCAGTAGCCGCCCTCACCCTTCTCGGAGGCTTCGGGGATCCAGCTGGGGCACTGGGGACATACGCAATTCTCCATCACATATGCCATTTTCTCTTCATCGGTCATAACAGGTTCCACAGGCTCGATGGGAGCATTGATCGCCGGTGGAGCCTCATCGGCTGTTTCAGTGGTCTCAGCCTCGGTCTGAGGTGTTTCCTCACCGCAGGCCATGAACACCGCGGCGGCAATCACGGCAAGCAGAATCAGTATTTTCTTCATATCCATCCTGTCCCCTCTCCATTATGGCGGCAATAAGCCGCCAATTACCTAATCACATACAGGAAAATAAGATATGCAGTTATGGCATTCAGGTCAATGCAAATATCTGATTAGCTGCAATGCATGTTGCTAGCGAAGAAGTGTGAACCTGACATGTTCACTGTAACCTCCATCGAGAACTGCCCTTATCAGGTACACACCTTTCTGCATTCCTGTGATGTCAAGTGGAACTGTGTTGGAGCCTGCCGGGTACGACACAGCTCCTGACTCATTCACGACCCTGCCATCAATTGTATACACCGTAATGGACACCCTTTCATCACTTTGAAGGTTCATTGAGAGAGAGGGTGCCGTGCAGGATGGATTCTGCTCTATTCGCAATCCCAAACCTGAAAGTGCATCAGAGGATTCAATTCCCATTCCTGAAGACTGGCAGAGAATTATTGGTCTTTCACCTGCGGGATAATCCCCGGGTTGAGTCAGGACAATCTCCTTAACCCCGTCGTCATCGAAATCAGCAGCTGAACCAAAGATGAAAATATTGTCATAAATAGATGGATCACATGCTGGTACCGATTCCCCCCCCGAGAAACTCTCATCACCGAGATTGGTAAATACCATCAGATCCGCGGGATGAGTGGTGGCAAGAAGGTCATTATGACCGTTGCCGTTGAAATCAGCCACTTCAACTATGCAGCGAACCTTATGGGACAATTCTATCTCCACAGGATCATCGAAATCCGGTACAGTGGCGGTTCCTGTGTTTTCCAGGTACCTTACATTCTCCTCGTCATCGCCATAATAAGAGGAAAGCGCAACTATGATGTCCGTAAGCCCGTCTGAATTCAGATCAGCGAAAAATGGGGATCTCATGGTCGTATAAGGTGAAGACTGGTTTTCAATAGTTATTTCTCTGTAGGTGGAGTACTCTGTGGGAGTGATTCCCAGGTAAACCGTAACATCCTGTACGCCACCCACAACTAAGTCCTTTATACCATCGTTGTTTATATCCGCAAACTGCGGATTTGCCGGACCAAAGTCTCAACAGGTGTAAACGGTAATGACATTGCCATCTGCCTGTAAAGGGGGCTGCAGTTCAAAACCGTCTCCGGTATTCCTGTAGTAGTCAATGTTGATGTAATCACCTGCAAACAGTAAATCAATAAGACCGTCTTCATCCACATCACTTGCGGTAACAGAAATACCCCAGCCATTACCATCATAAGTAAACAGCGATTCCCATGAATCGATCTCAACGGTACATTGAAGACCGGCGATGAGAAACAGAGAGAAAAGCATTGAATCCTCCAATCAGTCATAAACCATAAGAAATATTTTACTATGGATATTATATTTGTATATCCTAGTATATGGAAATATGGACAGGGCAGAACTAAACAGCATCACAGGGGGCTCACTGAGCCCCTATGCCCTTTATCTAAGCATACAGAACCCCACTGTTTCCACCTCTGAACCGAATTGAATTCTGCACAGGTACAAACCGGATGCAGCCATCCCCTGTTCACCCGGGTCCCAGCTGACACAGTGACTGCCAGCGGAAAGATTGGAGTATTCCATAGTTTCAACTAACCTCCCGGAGAGATCGAATATTTCTATGGAAGCAAAACCCTGTTCTGCAAGATCGAAAGAAACAAACACATTGGAAGTGGAAGGATTCGGGCTTACAGATAGATTCAGTAGAGAAGATGGATTTGAGCTGAAACCGCTTCCGGTAACGGTGAAGAAAACCGTATCAGCCGCTGCAGGCGATCCGGAGCACCAGGAAGTAACGATAAGCTCGTTCAGTCCGGATGCCGCAACAAAGTCATCCAGATAGCTGTACTGAAGCTCCGTCCCAATGGCATACAGCTTCCAGTCCATTCCTGCAATGTAGACTATTCCGTCTGTAACAGCCGGGCTTGAATAGATCTCACCGCCCCCTGTGGGATATGACCATATTTCAGAGCCTGTTTCAACCGACAAGGCCCTTATTTCTCCCAGATCTCTGTCGGCGCCTTCTCCGAAGAACACCGTTCCGTCTGCCACTGCCGGAGAGCCGTGCTGCACGCCGGGAACGGACCATACCGAACTTCCGTCAACACTGTCCAGGCAGTGAAAGGAGTCAACCTGATCAGCGAAGAACAGGCGGTCATAAGCGTATGCAGGTGTTGCGGCTATGTACCATGATGATATCTGAGAAACCCATATCGTTTCACCGGTGCCACAGGAAACTGCCCTGGCGGTTCCATTCCAGCCACAGATGTAAATCACGTCATCGATCACAACCGGAGAGGAATCCCAGTAACCGCCTGCGGATGATGAATTCTCCCACACAACCCCGCCATCGGTAATATCCAGGGCATAAAGACTGCCATCGTAGGTTGGTACGTAAAGGTTACCCCCATGAAGAGTAACACAGCCGGTGGAATAGGTGGGGAGCAGGGTACACCAGATTTCCTCGCCAGTGTACGCGTCCAGAGCATAGATCTCCATACTGTTCCAGTTGGGAGCGTAGCTGAAATATGCTACTCCCGAACCCAGAGCCGGTGTCCCGTTCATTTTGAAGTTGCTGGTTGAGGGTTTGAAGGACCACACCCTCTCTCCGGTGGCGGCATTAAGGCAGAAAGCCGAGTCAGCTGCCACATAAACTCTGCCATCGTACCAGGTAACTGCATCATCCACGTCGTCCACCACATCATATGTCCACAGAACTTCGCCTGTAACTGCATTCAGGGCGAACACGGTGGATTGCTGGTCGGATACATGATAGACAACTCCATCCACAACAACGGGGCTGCAGAACTCATGGGTGGGCCCTGTGATGCTGTCCGCCGCCCAGAAGAGGGTACCTTCAAGGGGTGCAGGAGACTGGGAGAACCCTGTGTGCAGGTCATTGGCCATGTATGTATACCAGTCTGTACAAAGCCTCGGGATGGATACTGAATTCCCGCCGTTAAGAACGTAACTAACCGAATCGGGAAGAAAATTGTCATTGGTAACGGTTGCCCTCAGATCCAGCCAGTCTCCGGTATATGTTTCTCCGTCAACAGGCTCCACAATGGAAACATTCAAGGCTGAAAGAATTCCGGCAATCAACAGCAACATACCAGTCATATGACTCCAATCCACTTCTTGTCAGTGGTAAACTAATCCTTTAATAAAGACCGGTAAATCCATTCATGCCACATGGCCTCAAAGTCAGGAGGTTCGATCCCAAGCATTGAGATCACATCACCGTCTTTGCATTCCCGAACAACCCTTGCAACCTCGGCTGCACTGAAACGGTCTTCCATGAACCTCACCAGGGTCCAGCCCCAGTCATATGGGGATACACCGCCGGAAAGCACTGATTCCAGAGAAGGAACATGACCCTTTGAAACCATTTCAGCGACAGGTTTTCTGAAGGATTCATCATAGAGCCACTGACCGGAAAGGTACACGGCAAGCCCTTCTCCCCACCAGCGGGGTGAAGCCTCGATATCGGGAGAGATGTGTTCTTCCACCATGTGCACGAACTCGTGGATCACAAGCATTCTGAATGTGTTTTCTTCATAGGTGAATGCGGATTCGGAGGGATAGGCAAGGGGAGAAAGCAGAACCATTTGGGTTCTCTGTACCTGAGCTATTCTGGCTGGATGTGAAGGAATCTCTATGCGTACCTTCAGCAGTTCACGAACCAGCCTGTCGAACTCGCTTCTGTCCGGAACAAGCACCGCCTGAACAAATGGGAATGATGAAAGACCGAAGTAACCGGTAACCCTGTCCATTCCCGAAGAGAGAGAATCAAGAACGATATTCGCACTGGTCTCTTCACCGGGAATGCATCTTACTTCCACGGATATGTTGGTCAAGGTGGAGTATCCTGAGAGAATTCCTTCTTTACCCATGGTTTCCCCCTGGCTGAATGATCTTGTACTTCATGTGTCTGTGCAAGATACCCACCTCGGTAAAAGGTTCTCCGAAACACGAAAAGCCCAGATTCTCATAAAACCCCACCGCAGAGTCACGGGAATGACACACAACTTCCCTGAATCCTTCAGCTTCGGCAAACTCTATCATGTAACCGGCAAGCCCTCTACCTATACCCCTTCCACGCAGACTCTCGATCACCGCCATCTGCATCAGCTGCAGCACACCGGGAGATGAGGCAGGAGGGTAAAGCATTGCACAGCCCACAACATCTTTTCCTTTCAGAGCAACGAAGTGGAAAGAAT
>CAZNFQ010000024.1:0-27773 GCA_964571965.1 uncultured bacterium
CCTTTCCTGCTTTTAGGATACCTAAGGCCACAACCTGTGTCAAGCAGGGGTTTTTTCCCGTTCTGGAACAATAATGTTCACCCGGGATATAAGTGGCTGCATGGTCCATATGTACCCTTTCGCCAGGGGGGGGACCCTATAATTAAAACAGCAATACCACAGATGCGGTTCCATCTTCGGGTGTTTTCCAGGTGGTCTTTAAAAATCCGTTGAAAACTCTGCTCGAACCTTACCGGTAAAGATTCTGCGATTTCACTACCAATGAACATTTCCGTACACTGAAAAGGCGGGGCCGAAGCCCCGCCTTTTCAAAATTATCTGAGAACTAGTCCAGGTCGGAAAGTGTCACTGTGAACTGGTTCTCGTTCAAAGAGGCATCGCCGTAGTCCTCGGCATCCATACCCATGAAGGTGTAGGTGTCGCCGTCTTCGTCTTCCAGCATGATGTCGAAGAGCTCTGTTTCCCAGGCATAGTCATCAAGGTCGAAGTAGACGGTCTCGCCGTCGAGGAGAACGTCGTCGCCCAGCCAGTCGCCGCCCCAGTCGTCTTCAGATGAGTAGCTGATGTAAACAAAGTAGATATCGTAGCCGGTATCGTTTGTGATCTCGAAGTACTGTGCGAATGAGGCACATGCCATAAGAGCGAGAACAGCCAGGACAAATTTCATTTCATACCTTTCGGTTGGGTTATTGTGGGGGCATGCGGCCGCATGCCCCCCGGGGGCTATAGATTGATTCCCATGGTTGGAAGCCAGTCGAACAGAAGAAACTGTGTCTGGCCTATAAGAAGGCTTATACGGGCCATGACCGTGTATCCGAAGCTGGCACCGAAGGCCACCATGAGGATGGTTATGCCAATGTTGGCAGCTCCGCCCACCACACCGGTGTGAGGCTTGCTGAAAAAGAAGTAGACGAGACCGCAGACCACTCCGGTTACCATGATGATGTTGCTTATCCAGTCGAACCATCCTCCGCCGTTGCTCAGGGTGATGATGGTTCCATGAACCTGCGCAAGAGCATTTGTCTGAAGCATTGCGGTCATGCTGAGACCAGCTCCTGTTCCAACGATGAGAGCAAGGGACAGTCTGCTGTAGCCGGCGAGTTTAGGCACAAGCCTGAACAGCATGAAAAGACCCAGAACACCGGGGATCAGCCATATAGGCTGCATTCCGCCCTCGGCTGGAACCAGATTATCCCACCAGTTGGGAATAAGAACGTTAAATATCGTGTAGATAACCCAGTAGCCGGCGCTCATCCCCACGAAGAGATGCTCCGCAAACTTGTAGAAGGGGTTATCCTTGTAAAGGAAACTGTAAAGGCTCAGAGAAAGAAGCGCTCCCAGCCAGATTCCAATTACTTCCCAGTTCATCGTACCCCTCCCTTCTTCTTTCCTGAAAGATAAGCGATGTTCCCGACGATGATGAACAGCATTATTACCAGATGGGCCACGGACTGGGCCGCCATTCCGGGGGTTGCGGTGCCCGGTGCTGCGTTGTCCTCCTCCATGCGGACCATTGTCTCGTAGTCGGCTGCTCCCTTGAGACCTCCCAGAAGCCCCACCATCTGGCCTGTGCCGAGGTAGGGATAGAACTGAGGGGCACTTACTGCAGTGCAGCCGCCGCCAATGGGGATGTTATACCTGTCACCGGCCATCATTACCCATGCGGGAATACCGGGATCGCCAGCAGAGAGAGAAATGATCATGTCGAAATCACCCAGCATGTTCACTCCGCTCATCACGGGCATTCCGGCAATGGGATTCCCGTTGTAGTCGTCGGGGAAAGCAGACTGTATGTTGCTTCCCATTCTTACTATGAGCACTCCGCCTCCGGTTTTGTAACCCAGGTTGACCCAGTCCACGTACTCTTCCCGGCCAAGGCTGTCGCCCACTGCTGAAAGTGCTTCGTTCCCCAGGCTGACCCCCATGGGCCACAACGCAAGGGAAACTATTTTTATGTCCTTAGTCATTAGATGCTGACACAAAGCCACAGCCATGGGCTGAAGCTCCGGCATGGTGGAGGGATCATAGTCAAAGCTCAACATAACCCTTGAACCCTCCGGAAGGGCCTCTATCGCATCGTAAAGATTCTTGCTGGGTCCCTCTTCTATGGGTATGGGGAGGTTCATTCTCAAAGCCAGAGGAATAATAACCGCCAGTGCCATGAGGATGAAGATAACCCTTCTGTCGATACTTCCCAGTTTTTCAATGAAGGTTGCCATCAGTCTGCACCTCCCAGGTAACTGCGTTCGATCCCGAAGATCATGCGCAGGGAGGTAGCCACCATTCCCATTGCGGCGCCTATCATCACCGCACGCTGTCCGGCAAGGTTGGGTACCTGCATTATCCACTCGCTTACAAGGGGGATCTTGTTCCATATCATGGAACCTATTGGAACCCTGCCAAGCATAACTATGAATGCGCTTGCAAGGAGAAGGGTCGCCCTCCAGTTACTGGCCCTGAAGGCACGGAAAGCGGCGCTGGCCACGAAGAAGGCAAGCAGGCTGAACATGGTGGCACCCATGGGAACCATCATGGTCTGGAACATATAGTCGAAGGGAAGACCCTGTTCGATTCCGTAGGCAAGGCCGGTGATTATCATGGCAAAGAACCCTGCAATGGTCACAGGACTGTATTTATAGTTCTTGGCCTTATACCTGATTTTATGAATGTGTACGTTCAGCAGGTTGGCGGACCCCAGGAAAATGGCGGCACTTGCCACGATCATGTACCATTCCTGAAGGCTCTCTCCCATGGTCTGGGTGGCGGGAACGAAGAACTGAAGGATCATTATCATTCCGGCCACGAATGTGATCATCAATGGTATCGCAAGTCTCACTTCACAGCCTCCTATTCCACCCTGGTTATGGTTCTGAGGAACTCGGCAACCTTTGCCGCAGGCTCCCAGGCCTCACCCAAAGTAGCGGCGAGGACCCCTATTACTATCACGACCATGAAAAAGAGCTTCGCCATGTCCTGACCACGCAGACTTCCAAGAAGTTTTGGTTCCTTGGAAAGGTATGCGCTGGCTGCAAAAAGCTCTTCACCGATAAGGGTGTAGTCGCAGGCTGCAACGAAGAAGGGGATCTGGCTGGGCATGGCCGTGCCTGCGATCTGTATTGCCCCGACGCTTCTGCCGGTTTCAGCGAGAATAAGGCTCTCGGCATAGAATGTGCCCAGCATGAATATGGCGGCGGGTCTCTGCCGGACCATGATACCGTCCACACCTGCGGCATACCCGAACTGGTCATCTGTTATGTAGTTCACGTTGTCCTTCAGATACGCATCGGGTCTTCCGGCCTGAACGTATGATTCCTTCACCACTTCCTGGGCTACGCTCATCACCACCGAACGGCAGGTGGGAACGAGGAGAGGAGAGCCGTACTCGGCGGTCTTTATTGCCACACGGCCCAGGATAACCATGCTGGCAATGGTCTGTATGTCATCCATGTCCATGATGCCGGGTATGTAAAGAACAGGTCTGCCCATTTCAGTTGCACGTCCTACCGCGTCTTCAACTGCGGTAAGTCCTGCGATCCTGCGTATGTAAAGATCCTTGCCCTTCTTTCCCTGCTCTATGAAGTAGAAGATCACCAGACAGATGATGGTAAGGATAACGAGCATCCCTATTCTGCCTGTATGGATCCACTGCTTGGCAGGCACGGCGCTGACTGCCTGGCTGGGATCCTGCGCTGTACCGGCGTAGAAAGGAACCAGTCTGTATGAGTATTCAATACCATCCTCGAGCTCGTTGTCGGTTTTTCTTCCGCTTATAGGGGCAAGGGTTGCAATGGGAAGCCAATCCCCTCCTCCCCGGGATCTCTCCAGCACCAGAGAGTCCGGAAGCACCACATCGAGAGCCACTGTCCAGGTCAGGTCGATCCCCCCGCCTGCGTCATTGGGAGCATCAGCAGCAGTGATGGATTCTATGAAGCAGTCTCCGCAGGGTTCGGGACTGCTGCATAAGCTGGTTCCGGGACCAGTGCATCCACCGCACTGGGCCCATGCCGCTCCCGCAAGCAGAAGAAGGGGAAACACAAAAAGCATTTTTGTCATATTGAGAAGACCCCCTTTGTTTGTCACTTATCAGGAAGATAATAGAAAACGGACCCATGCGTCAGTTTTTTCAAGGACCTCCGTTATACAATGTCATGAAATGACCTGGCGGCCATGGTCTGACCTTACAGTTCATGATTTGGTGTGCAGGGCGGTTTTCCTGTATATTTTCCTCTGCCTGTATAACTCGAACAGCGGGGTGAAAAATGATCATTTCTTTCTGAAAAAAGACGTATTCACTTTTTTCTGAAAGGATCTTCATGTACAGCTGTTATTCAAGATTTGAAAATGTCTCCTATACATATCCCGGTTCTGTTAATCCAGTGGTGAGAAATCTCTCCTTTGATCTGGGAGGCGGATGGACATGCCTTGCAGGAGCAAACGGATCTGGAAAAACAACGGTTCTTAAACTGGCAGTGGGGCTTCTGAAGCCGGATAGCGGCTCCGTATCGTCCTCAGGGGCGGCTGTCTACTGCCCCCAGAGAACAGACGAACCCCCTCCGGGCATGGAGGAATTCATACTGGACTGGAGCAGTGAATCCATCGCCATCAGGGACATGCTGGAAACAGGCGACCACTGGCCGGAAAGGTGGCACACCCTTTCACAGGGCGAGAGAAAAAGGCTTCAGATCGCCGTTGCCCTCTGGAAGAAACCCGCAGTCCTTGCCCTGGACGAACCCCTCAACCATCTGGATACAAGGGGAAGAGACATAATAATGCAGGCCATTTCCCGATTCACCGGCTGCGGCCTGCTTGTGAGCCACGACAGAAAAGCCATGGATCACCTCTCCGGTACCACCATGCTCTTTTTCCCGGAAGGTATCAGCCTTTACCGTTCAGGTTACACCGATTCAGCGCAGCTGGAGGAGGAGAAACGTTCCAGGCTCAAGGCGGAAAGAAAAAGGGCTGCGGAGGATTACCTGAAAAAGAAAAGGGACGCCAGGAAGAAAATGATCAGGGCCCGTACCATTCAGGCCCACTCTTCAGGAAACAGTATTTCCTTCAAGGACATATGCAGATACAACTACGACGGCCCCTCAAGGGTGGACGGAATAGTACAGAAGGCGGGACAGAGAAGCAGGGAAGCCGCAGCCAGGGCCGAAAGGGCCAGACTTCACATGGAATCCATCACATACCGGAAGATTCACAAAACAGGTATCGAACTCAGGGGAGAGAGATCTCCAAGGAACTGTCTTCTTGAAATACCGGAAGGATGTGTGCCAGTGGGTACAGGTTGCATACATCATCCGGCACTTGAAGTTCTTCCGGATGACAGAATTGCACTTACTGGAGCAAACGGCACCGGTAAAACCACCCTTCTCAGGCACCTGCAGGGAAAGGTCAACTGCCCCGGGGAAAAACTCGTCTGGATACCCCAGGAGATAACCGCCGGGGAGTCATCACTCTACCTGAGGGAAGCACAAAGGTTCTCCGGAGAAAGACTGGGATACATGATGACCCTGATAAGAAGGCTTGGAAGCGAACCGCAAAGACTTCTGGACTCTGCCGTACCAAGCCCCGGTGAGTCCAGGAAGCTTCTGCTTGCAATGGGACTGGTAAGGAATCCATGGCTTATCGTCATGGACGAGCCCACCAACCACATGGACCTCCCCTCCGTGGAATGTCTGCAGCACGCTCTGAAGGACTATCCGGGTGCCCTTCTTCTGGTAAGCCATGACAGAACCTTTCTCGGGGCACTCACCGGTAAAAGGTGGCACATGGAAAATTGCAGGCTCTCGGTGCTGGTATGAGGCAATGATTCGTAAATATATTTTCAGACGCTGATTTGGAAGGGTTTCGAATGGAATTTCTTGTGAGAATGGCAGAACCAGGGGACAGAGAGGATCTGGCGGACATTTCCAGGAACACCTGGGAAGGTCACGACTATCTGGAATCCGTTGCGGAGGATTGGTTCTCCCGGGATGGATTCATGGTTGGTGAGTTATCTGGAAGGGTTATTGCATGCGGGAAGATAACCGGACTGCCAGGGGGCGTTGCCTGGCTGGAGGGTTTGAGGGTTCACCCTGATTTTCAGGGAAAAGGTTATGGCAGAATTATCTCTGAAAAAATCCTTCAACGGTCGGTAATGCTGATGAGTAAGGGTAAATTTGAATCAATTGAATTCTCCACCTACATCAACAACATTGAGAGCAGAACAATGGCTGAAGCCCAGGGCTTCAGGATAAAGGAAAGTTTCCATGTTCTCGGTTTTGAGGATCCCGTCCTGAAAGATTCTCCTGTACCGGTCAAGCCAGCAGAGATCCGCCCTGAAGACCTCTCAATTTACAGGGAGCACGCGCCCTGCGGGTGGAAATACATCTATCCGAATGCAGAGGGATCGATTGAATGGATGAAGGCTCATTCACAGACATGGGAAACGGAAAACGGAACAAGATTCATTACAGCGAACCGCGGCTTCGAGATCTCACCTCTGGCATCATCACTGAAAGATCCCGCAGGGTTCGTCAGGGGTGCCCTTTCTCTTGTTCTTGAAAAGGAAATGGATTACGCGGAAATAATGATTCATGATTCACACGAAAGGGTTCTATGCGCGGTTCAAGAAGCAGGATTTTCCTACTGGGAGGAACCGGGGACGGCCAACATCCCCGTTTACATATTTCAAGGAAATAACTGAGGGGGCGCTGCCGCGCCCCCCCTTCTCTGTATCTGAACCGATCCGGTCAGCTCTCGATAAGCTCCACGTTGGCCCTTGGAACGGTGTACTTCTTCCCATCGCCGAAATCCACTTCCAGAACCCTTACCTTTGCTTCGGAATCAAGGACCTGGAGTTCCGGAGGAAGTGCCGCCACCTTGCCCAGTTTACCGAAGAAAGGTGCCCTGATACAGCGTATGGGACTGCCGATGTCCATTGCGCCGGCCTGTTTGCCGCTCTGGATCCTGCTCTCTGCATCGGATGAAAGAGGTATCACGATCTCAGGCCGCATTACCCCTGCACGTATCTGTGTCGCTCCGTTAACGCTGGCAAGCATTCCCTCCCTCTTCTTAAGAAGCTCGAAGGTTCCGTGGGCCATGGTCATTCTGCCGAATCCCTCGGTGAGAATAAGGGTCAGACCCTTTTTCTCGTGACCGGTGATGGCCACTCCCAGGTCGTAACCCAGAAGATCCTTGAGATCCTTGTCGTCGAAACCACCCACAACGATGGCCTTAACGCCTGCTGAAACGGCTTTCTTAAGAACCGCGTGGCTTATGTAGCTTCCTCCTACGACCACCATGTCCCTGCAGTCGGGTGTGATCCTGTCGGCTGTTATCTCCTGGTCGGGGGAGGAGCATACCACCTTTATCTCACCGCGGACCTCACCGCCTATGCCGAAGATCCCCTGAACGAATGTGCAGTGGGTTTCCACCTCTACGCCCTCATCGGGAAGAACCGCCGTGACCTTTCCCCTTACGTATCCGTCAATCTCAACGGGAATGGGAGGTTCACGGAGAACCGCCTGTCCGGTTATCTCGTTAAAACTCTCGAAAACGCCCTCTATCGGGCTACGAACCGTATTCTTGAACCACTTGCCGAAAAGACCTTTGCTCTGGGCAATACCTTCGTTCTCTGCAATTACATCCCCTTCCTTTATCAGAAGGAGTTCAGGGATATCAGAGGCGGGTACCCCCAGCAGATTGGCTATGTTGAACATCTTTACGTTGCCCGGAAGTTCAGTTCTGGCCACCACAGTGTCTGCACTGACCTCGTCTCCCTGCTTGACGAGCACCTCTCCCTTGAGAGGAAGTCTTCTGGTCTTGGTTATGTCCGCAACGTCTGCTACCCTTAGACCCGGTGTGTATGCGAATGCCATTATTTTCCACCTCCCATGCTGAGGAAGCGTTCAGGATAGGTATCAAGTATCTGCGACCAGCTCTGAAGCTTCTTCACCCTCTCGGAATCATCCCCGGGAAGATTGAAAGGATGCCTGCCGCGGCCGTCCAGAATAACACCCACTATGCCGCCCTCGAGTTCGCCTTCCCATTTCTCACCGGGGCCGTTGCCCACGTCAAGCCCCTTTGACGGCGTGATCACGGTTTCAGCTTTTTCACCGACGCCCATGGGTATCAGTTTCATTTCGCCGGGAAGTATTTTTTCTTCGATGGTTCTGCCGTCGGGCATCTTCATGGAGATCTCCGCCAGATGGGAAATCTTTTTGAATGACCCGGAGGGAGCAATGCAGTGGCCCAGTTTGATCAGGCAGTCATTGTTGAAAACCTCCACGGCAGCTTCCGGGTGAACCTCACTGAGAACCCCCAGATGGGGCATCATGAAGATAGAGTCAACAGCAAGCATGGTAACACCTTCGGGAAGGAAGCTGTCTATGAGCATGTGGGCTGTCTGGCTTCTTCTGGGTGCATGGCTTAGAACACCTCCGGAACCAATGAGAATATCAAGCTGCATCATATTGACCAGCGTGGCACCTGTCTGGGTCTGCTCGAAGGCGTCTCCAATGGTTCTCTCCTGGGCAACACCCTTAAGGCCGGTGGCAAGATCTTTATGCTGAACCAGAGCAAGTCTCAGAGCTTCTCTGGCAATGGCCTGCTCTATGATGAGTTCTTCCAGCTCCTGGGGGATGGTGGTGGGCCGGATCATCTTGTTCCTGATCCTGTTCCTCAGGTCGGCCTCGTCCATGTGGAAGGGGACCCAGCGCATTACGTTTTCCATTCCGGCGCTTGCCAGAACGTTACTCACGGAATAGCTCATGCCCAGGTTGGCACTGACGGTACGGTTGAAAACCGGTTCGCCGTTGCTGTCGAAAACACTGAACACGTCGGTGGTCGCTCCGCCGATATCCACACCCATCACATGAATGTTCTCCTGCCTGGCAACCCTTTCGATGAGCTTACCCACAGCGCCCGGTGTGGGCATTATTGGAACATTGTTCCACTTTCCGTCGACGTAGTGACCTGTCCACTCCATGAGTTTGGCGTAGCCGGGGGCCTGGGCCATCACATGTTCCATGAAAAGCTCATGGATGAGGTCTCTGGCAGGTCCCAGGTTCTCTCTCTCGAGAACCGGTCTCAGGTTATCCACGATCTTGAGTTCCACCGTGGTTCCCAGCTCCCGGGATACTGCTTCAGTTGCGTTCTTGTTCCCGGCAAAAATAACCGGAAGCTTGAAGCCCACTCCGAATCTGGGTTTCGGGTCTGCGGCTTTTATGATCTCCGCAAGTTCCACCACGTGGTCTATCGTTCCCCCGTCGATACCTCCGGAAAGAAGGATCATGTCCGGGCGCAGCCTTCTGATGTCTCCGACTTTTTCGTGGGGAAGCCTTCCGTCGTTGGAGGCAATAACATCCATGACTATTGCGCCGGCACCAAGAGCCGCCCTCTGTGCACTTTCTCCGGTCATGGATTTCACCACTCCCGCAACGGTCATCTGAAGACCGCCGCCGGCGGATGAGGTCGATACGTAGAGATCCACGCCGTCGCCTGTGCCCTCTCTCACATCCACGCCGTCTGTATCCTTCTTCAGGAAACGGCGTCCCTCGAGATCCTCAATCTCTCCAACTGCGTTGAGAACACCCTTGGTAACATCTTCGGCAGGGGCTTCCACCGTTGTGGGTGCCTCTCCCCTTCTTGCGAGACGGTAGCGCCCCTCCTGGTCGGAATACTCGATGAGTATCGACTTGGTGGTGGTGCTGCCGCAGTCGGTGGCAAGTATGGTTCTAACTCTGTCCGCCGCCACTGCTTCTCCCTTCGGTTTCATGCTTCGGGATCCTTCGAACTGAGCCTGAAGAGCCTTCTGAAGAAGGAACGTTTTCTGCCCTTCTTTGCTTTTCTGGCTTCCTGCTTCAGTTTGAAGGCCTCTGCGTTTTCTTCCTCTATTGCTACTGTCAGTTTTTCGATGTTTTCCCGGTCTTCTATCATTCTTACGAACCTGTAGTACTCCCCTGTCTGAACTATAAGGGAAATAACAGGATTGGCAAAAACAAGCATCTGACTTCCAAGAAAGGAAACAGGCTTGATGGACTCCAGGAACATCACGGCAGGTACTGTAAGATCACGCTGAACGATCTTTTTCGCTATTTTCCTGCAGAGTCTGTCGTAATCTTCCGGTGTATCCTTCTCGAAATCATCAGGATCCAATCCTGGTCCGAATAAACTCAAGAACTTCCTTTCCGTTTCCGGAGAACTGCACGCTTAGTCCCCTGAATTTCGCAAGCCTGGTTGGCTCACGGAATGGGCTGAGAAGAACTCCGTGACTGTCTGGAACGATGCTTCTCACATCTTTCCACTTTTTCACTTCTTCTCCGAAAACTGATTTCTTTCTTACCCCTGTTCCATCCAGTGTAAAATGCACAGGAAGGAAATAGCTCCACATGGAGAGGAAAAGCAGCGCCAGCCCGATTATACCCCACCACATGTTCTCCATGACAACACCCGCTGCCCAGGAGGCAGTTATCATTATGAGCAGAAGAGCCACGGTTGCACCGGGCCTTTCCTTCATTGGAAAGGAGACCCACTCAAGGGTCTCCTCAACGTTGTATCCGTTCAAATCCTCTTCAGTTTTCAAGGGGCTCCACCAGTATGAGGTCCTTCACGGCTTTCACTTCATCCAGCCGGAGTACCGGAGTATTCACAGGTGCATCTGTAACCAGATGGGGTTTTTCATCCGCCTCCATGGCAATTGAGATCATTGCCTCTGCGAATTCGTCCAGGCTTTCCAGACTCTCTGTTTCAGTAGGCTCTATCATAAGAGCTTCTTTCACAATGAGCGGGAAATAGATGGTAGGTGCATGGAACCCGTAGTCCAGAAGCCTTTTGGCTATGTCCAGGGTTTTTACTCCCTTTTTAGCCATGGCAGCGCCGCTGGCCACGAACTCGTGCATACACGGACCGTCATCGTTGGGCACCTCATAATAGGGCTTGAGCCTTGCTTTGAGGTAATTAGCATTGATCAGGGCAACCCGGGAAACCTCGTTTATGCCTTCCAGTCCAAGAGTTCTGATGTACGCATATGCCCTGTAAAGGACTCCCGTGTTTCCGTGGAAGGCCAGAAGCCTGCCCATGGCTTTACCCGATTTGTCCAGAAGTCTGTATCCCTCATCTGTTTTCTGAACCCCTGACGCTGGAAGGAAGGGAGCAAGGAAGTCTCTGCAGCACACGGGTCCCGCACCGGGACCGCCTCCGCCGTGGGGTGTGCTGAATGTTTTGTGGAGATTGAGGTGACACACGTCAAATCCCATATCACCGGGTCTTGCTATTCCCATCATGGCGTTCATGTTGGCGCCGTCCATGTAATTGAGACCGCCGGCGCTGTGAACTATTTCCGTTATCTCGCTGATGCTGCTCTCGAAGATCCCAAGGGTGTTGGGGTTCGTGAGCATTAAAGCGCAGGTATTATCCCCGGCTTTCTTTCTCAGGTCGTCCAGGTCAACTCTGCCGTGGTCATCGGACTTAACGCTGACCACCTTCAGACCGGCAAGGGTACTGGTGGCAGGATTGGTTCCGTGGGCAGAGTCCGGCATAAGTACTTCATTCCTGTGGGACTCTCCCCGCTCTTCCTGCCATTTCTTTATGAGCATGAGACCTGTGAACTCGCCCTGGGCCCCTGCGGCAGGCTGCAGAGTAACCGCTTCGAAACCGGTAATCTCGCAGAGGAAACCCCCGAGACGATGCATGAGTTCAAGGGATCCCTGAACCATGCGGTCCGGTGCAAGCGGGTGAACCGATGCCAGATTTTCGGTTCGAGCCAGGTACTCGTTCAACCTGGGATTGTACTTCATGGTACATGAGCCAAGGGGATAAACGCCCTTTTCGATGTTGAAGTTGTTCGTAGACAAACGTACGAAATGGCGAAGGACCTGGTTTTCCGTTACCCGGGGAAGACCGATGGGAGCACTTCGGCGGAATGCATCCGGAACCGGGGTTTCCGGCACATCAAGCGCAGGAAGGGCAATTCCGGTTCTTCCGGGAGAGCTGTGGCTGAAAATGGTGTTCTCCATCACTTCACCCCCTGTATGAAGTCGGCAAGGGCACAGACGAAGCCGTCTATCTCTTCTCTTGTTCTCTTCTCTGTAACTGTTAAAAGCATGGCTCCATCGCCCAGGCCGGGAATGGGCAGACCGGCAAGGTACCCCTTTTCTGCCAGGGCCCTCTCGGCATCTTCTGCTGAAACGGGAAGATTCACTACGAATTCCCTGAAGAAGGGAGCATCGAATATCCCTGTGACTCCTTTTATGTCCATGAGTTTCTGGTGGAGATAGTGAGTCTTGTGATAGCATTGCCTGGAAACTTCGGAGAAACCCTCTTCACCTGCAAGGCTCAGATAGATCACGTTTGCAAGTGCCATGAGAGCCTGGTTGGAACAGATGTTACTGGTGGCCTTAGCCCGTTTAATATGCTGTTCTCTGGTCTGCAGGGTAAGCACATAACCGGTGTTGCCTGCCCGGTCTTCGGTTCTGCCGACTATTCTTCCAGGCATCTTTCTCAGAAGATCCGTTCCTGTTGCCATGAAGCCCACGTAGGGTCCTCCGTAGCTCATGGGAACACCCATGGGCTGGCCTTCGCCGACGACGATATCAGCACCCAGAAGTCCTGGAGCTTCAATGGTTCCCAGAGCAATTGGATCCGCCACCACCACAAGAAGACCACCGTGACGGTGAATCAGTTCGGCGGCTGCCTTGAGGTTCTCGATGAGGCCGAAGAAGTTGGGGTACTGAACCACCAGCGCCGCCGTTCCGCCTTCGGCAAGTTTTTCAGCCGCATCCAGATCCATGAGCCCATTGTCACCGAAGGGAACCTCGTTGATGGTGAAGTCACTGTTGTCCAGGTAGGTGTGCATAACATCGATGGTTCTTGGATTAAGGGAACCCGCTGTGAGGATCCTCTTCTTTCCTGTTACCCTTATGGCCATCAGAGCCGCTTCGGCAGCAGCAGAAGAGCCGTCGTACATGCACGCGTTGGCGGCATCGCACCCTGTAAGCCTCGCGATCATGGTCTGGTATTCGAAAATGGCCTGCAGGGTACCCTGACTCACCTCAGCCTGGTATGGCGTGTAGGCGGTGAAGAACTCGCTTCTTGTAAGAATATTGTCTATGGCGGCGGGAATGAAATGATCATAGGCGCCGGCTCCGCGGAAGCAGATGAGATCCGCAGCGGTGTTTTTCCGGGCCAGTTCGCGGAATTCCCGTTTAAGTTCCAGTTCGCTTGCAGGAGGCGGAAGATCGAGATCACCCTGGAGTCTTACATTTCCGGGGATGGGGACGAGAAGGTCCTCGAAACTGTCTGCCCCTATGACCTCCAGCATCCGCTCCCGCTGCTCTTTGCGGTTGGGAACGAAAATGCTCATGGCTACTCCCCGATGTGTGCTTTGTAATCGTCGGCTGAAAGAAGCTCCTCGAACTGTGAATCGTCTGAAGCCTTAAGGGAGAAAAGCCATCCCGCTCCGTAGGGGTCTTCGTTCACAAGGGCGGGATTCCCCTCCAGTTCTGCATTTGCCTCCAGAACTTCTCCGTCCATGGGCGCAAAGAAATCCTCGGCTGTTTTTACGGCCTCGAGCCCGCCGGCGGCTTCTTCCCTGGTGAGATCTGTTCCCGGGGCGGGAAGCTCCACCATGACTATCTCACCCATTTCATGCTGGGCATGGTCCGTAAGACCAACTGTGTATTTATCTCCATCTTTGCGCACCCATTCATGGGTTTCGGTAAATCTTACGTTCTCGGGGATATTGCTCATTTTATTTCTCCTTTATTGTTAACAGAACTATTTTCTGCTGCCCTCTTTGTAGAAAGGCACCTTAACGACCTTCACCTGTATCCTTCTGCCTCTGACCTCGGCTTCCAGTTCGCTTCCGGTTTTCTGGAAGCCTCTTTCCACGTATCCCATGCATACAGCTTCCCCGAGTGCAGGGGCAATGGAACCGCTTGTTACGATTCCCACCTTCCTGTCGCCGGAGAAAATCGGTGTACCGTGCCTGGGGAAACCTTTGCCGGTAACTTTCAATCCAACGAGATATCTGCCGGGCTTCTCAGCCTTCTGCTGCTCTATGAACTCTCTGCCTATGAAGTTCTTCTCTGTTTTGAGCTTAAGCACCCATGACAGTTTTGCCTCAACGGGAGTTGTACTGTGGTCTATGTCATTTCCATAGAGCGGATACCCCACTTCAAGGCGCAGAGTGTCCCTGGCTCCAAGACCCACCGGTACGATTCCGAATTCTTTGCCGGCATCCATCACCGCATCCCAGACCCTCTCGGCATCGGAATACTTGATGTAGATCTCAAAACCGTCTTCTCCGGTGTATCCTGTTCTGGCGATAAGAGCCTGAGCACCTGCGAAACTGCCGGTGGTGTGCTCGTAATATCCTATGGAGTCCAGATCCTCATCGGTGAGTTTCGAACAGACGTCCTGTGCTCTGGGACCTTGAACAGCCACAAGGGCAGTATCGTCGCTTTCGTTCTCAACGTTCACCTCGAACCCCTGCAGGTGGCTCTGTACCCATGCCCAATCCTTGTCGAGATTGGCTGCATTAACCACCATGAGGTATTCTTCGTCTTTGATCCGGTAAACGATGAGATCATCCACTATCCCGCCGTCCGGATAGCACATGGTGGAATAGTATGCTTTACCGTTATCCACTTCGGCATCGTTGGTAAGAAGATTGTCCAGGAAGGAAGTTGCATCCCTTCCTGTAACACGGAATTCACCCATGTGCGTAAGGTCGAAGACACCTACGCTTTCCCTGACGGCCATGTGTTCTTTCTTAATAGTATCATACTTTATGGGCATAAGATAGCCCGCAAAAGGCTGAATTGTAGCATTTAGCTGAACATGTCGGTCGTATAGTGGCGTTTTTTTGTCCATTACTGCCCCTTTTCGGGATTAACTGTTAAAAATTTGTAACGTCCATAATTGTTGATGGGGAACTGTTAATTTAGCCAACATTCGCAAGAAATGCAAATCTCATTGACCATGGGGAAGAGGACGAATATTATTGTATTTGAACATCGCTGAAGGGAATTTAATTGACAAATATTTTCCTGTCTCCGGGAAAGATCAGGAAGCTGAAAAAAGAGTCTGCCAAAAGCACTTATGCTTACAGTCAGCTTTGCCGTGAAGCCATCGCGGGAAGATGGCTGGCTGAACATAGGATACCCTGCTGGAGAAATCCTGTGTCACCACCGGCGGAATACGGCACAGGGGTATCCAGATACAGCATCATGCTGGCAGACGGTTCAAGATTCATGGTATGCAGATCTGAGAACGCGGTATTGTCATTCGATGCGGTGGCTGCGGCAAAATGCTTTGCGGTGGTGGGGATTTCCCTTTCAGAACACTGTTCAGGAAAACCCGAGGGACACCTTCTTCTCCGTGACATGGTGCCCGGCGTGCATCGCTATGATTTTACCGGAACCCGCAGGGTAATGCCATCATCTTTCAGTACAGGAACTGGAACCGCCGGAGGGTATCTCGCACAGTTGTTGAAATTCAGCATCAGGTTGCTTATACTGGGAGAACCGGATGCACCTGTTCGGGGTACGGAAAACATAATGGCATTCCAACCGGCTGAACGGCGGGAGGTGTGACTTGAACGTAAAGGACGGTTCAGCGTCCGATTCTCTTGACTCCGGATTTCTTCACAGAACTTGGAACTCGTCAACCGGCGCTCTGGCTCTCTGTGATGCCAGTGGAACCATTCTCAAGGTAAACGAATTCTTCCGGGAAATTTTCATGAGGCAGGGAACGGATACCTGCCTGGGAAGCGACATCGATTCACTGATCACCCCTTCCCCCTGGATAGCTGAAGCCGACTCCATTGCATCCATCGCCCTGGACGGAACCCCCCTGGCGATCAATGCGGTGAGAGAAAATGCCGCAGGGGAGCTGGTACATGTCTTTCTGACTGTTTTTTCCCTGTCAGTCAGGAACAGAATGAAGCACCTTCTTTTCATAATCAAGCCAGTTCCATGGGAATCGAAAAAAAGGTCAACCGATCACATGGAAAATGAAACCGGTCGGGATACCGCCTTCGAGAACTCATGCGAGCCTTCTGTTATAACAGACTGCGCCGGAATGGTTAACAGCAGCAACACTGCGTTTACCGGGGAGTTCGGGTGGCAGCTTGACGAACTTAAGAACAGAAACATAAGGGAAATGCTCATACCTGATGCACTGAAACCCGAGGCAGACTACATAACGGCAATGACAAAAACAGGCAGAACCCTGAAACTCAACACCTGCAGACTGACCTCCCCGGGAACAAGTAAGAAGATCTCTCTGCTCTGCAAGCCTATGGCGGACGGTTCGGTGTACCGCGTATACAGAACAGCGGACTCCATGGCAATAACCGAAAGCGAAATCCTCGCCAGAAACCGTTTCAGGAGTTGTCCCCATTCGGAACGGCGCAGTGGTATGCTCTTCCAGTGCAGAACCGACAGACAGCGCACCATGGAGTTGATCGTTCCGGGTACGGCTTCATTCACCGGTTACAGCGAAGAACAGCTGCTCTCCGGCGAAATACTTTACGGATCATCCGTTCTCGAGATCGACAGAGAGATGGTCTTGAAGGCAGTTCAGGACTCACTGATAACCGGAAAAGAATACAGCATTACCTACAGAATAAGGAACAGCACAGGCAGTCTTCTCTGGGTAATGGAACATGGCAGGGCCTTCAAAGCAGACAGGAATTCGGTGGATTTCTGCGAGGGATGCATCGTCGATGTAACCGGCACCAGGAATCAATCCGATCAGGAAGACAAGGCCAAGGAGAAAATAGAAAGACTCCATATAGTGGCAGGGGAACTCCAGCGCAGCAGATCCGCAGGAGAGATCTACAGGATCTGCGCGGAGGCCGGACAATCCATACTTGATGGAGCATGCAGCTGCATATTCCTGCAGAACGGCAGCGAAATGAAAATCGTCGCCTCAGCAGGGCGTGATGACTTTCCCTGTAAGGGGGAATGCAGTCTGGGAATGGCTGAGGTGGCCCTTAACACAGCCGATCCCTGCTACTTCAGATCCAGGGATACATCAGACGGGTTCTGCCCGGCCGGAACCTCAGGCGTCTGCTTCAAGCTTGGCGGAAATGCCGTTTTCCAGATAGTGTCCAGAAGCACAAGCATGTTCGGGAATGTGGATACCCGGATTCTTGAACTTCTTCTTGGCTACACCGATCAGGGTCTGAAGCGTATAACCCTTCAGCATCAGCTGATCAGCCAGGCTCTTCACGACCCGCTGACAGGGATTTACAACAGGAACTACTTCAACAGACTGATTCAGCTGGAGGAACACAGGGCAAGAAGACTGGATTCGGCCATAAGCTTCATCATGATCGATGTTGATAACTTCAAACACATAAACGACAAGTACGGTCATCAGACGGGAGACAGAGTCCTTCAGGAGGTGGCAAGGGTTCTTGAGGGAGCACTGCGCAAAACTGATACCGTACTCCGCTACGGCGGCGATGAGTTCCTTATCATTCTAACAAGAATGACCAGGGACTACACCCACATAGTGGAATCCAGGATCGCCGCCTCCCTTGAGAAGGCGGTCATACCCGAAGAACTGTCCGGTACCAGCATCACCGTATCCATGGGGCATGCATTCTGGACCCCCGACGGTGAAGAGACCATCGATGAAATACTCAAAGTAGCCGACATGATAATGCTGAACAACAAAAGGAAAAAAGGCTAGAACACAGTGATCTCAAAGCCGTCGGTGGTTATCACGAAGGTTCCGTCCTGGTCTGTTCTGTAAACCGGTATTCCCCGGCTGTCCAGTCTGTTCAGTACCTCGGTGTGGGGATGACCGTAGGGGTTACCCGACCCCACCTCGATAGCTGCAATGGAAGGGTCCACGGCATCCAGCCAGGCAGCCGATGTAGACGTATATGATCCATGATGCCCCACTTTCAGCACATCCGACTTCAGCTGGTCGGCGGTGTACTGGGAAAGGATCGCTTCCTCACCGTCTTCGGTTTCCAGATCTCCCGTGAAGAGGAATGAAACATCTTCGTAGGTAAGATGAATAACGATGGATGCGTTGTTCATTTCTCCTGTACCCGGATACGCTTCAGGATGCAGTATCTCCACCTGCAGGTCAGGATCCCAGTTCAGTGTCATTCCCCTGTATCCCACGATGTATTCCGCCTGGGAATCGGCGATGGTTTCAAGGAAATACTCGTACGCTGATGAAGCCTCTCCCGTCCAGCCGCAGTCCCAGACCTTTTCCACGGGAATGGCATCGATAACGTCGCTCAAGCCTCCTATATGATCGGAGTGTGGATGAGTTGCAACTATGCCGTCCAGGTTCTGGATACCAAGACTGTCCAGAAGGGGAAGTATCCTGTCTTCACCGCAGCTCCAGTAGCTCCGGTAGTCTCCTCCGTCGATAAGATAATTGAATCCGTTGGGAGTTCTCACCAGAATTGCGTCACCGGAAAGGGTTCCGTAGGATGGATCGATGAAAAAGACAGTAAGATTGTCAGGTTCGTTCAGAGGTACGGTCAAAGAGAGTTCGTTGCTCCAGGCGGACAGCATGGATGTGTTCCGGGTCTCCACCGCATACCAGTAGGTTTCACCGGGGATCACCGTAAGATCAAGGAATGTATTCTGAAGGGGATCCATGGAAATGATCTTAACCGCCTGGGCCTGAGAAGGATCGGACTGTATTCCCGCTTTTGTGCTCCTCCAGAGAATGTACGTGTCGAAATCCTCGTCCGGACACTGTGTCCAGCTTGTATAAACCGATGTGTCAGCCTGGAGATGCATGGTGAGAACACTTGGAGTGGGAAATCCGCCGCCGGTGTCCGACGGAGAATTACCGCAGGAAACAAACAGCAGAACCAGGGCAAGGGATGCCAGTATTCTAAAGCGCATTCAGCTCCTGTCGGCGCGGGTGCAAGTTACCCGGGAATGTCCTCTCTGCCTTCCTCTACCGGAAGAACGGGGGGCTCTCCATCGTGAACCACGAATATATCATAGAACTGCTGCAGCAGCCTTCTTTCGTTATCTCCGAAGATAAGCCTGTATTCAGGATCCTCTGAAAAAGCAGTGATCTCTCCACCTGTACAGATGATCCTCATCTGCCAATCTGCAACGGGGAAAACCGCATTGCAGGAAATGGTTCCCCCGGCAGGCATGCCAGTTTCGAAGAACTCAGCCTCTTCAACGAGGAAAGGGAAAGAGGTCCTGTCCACCATAAGAGTAAGAAACCCGGTACCTGTAACCACGGGCAATGCAGTTTCTGATGGCCGGGATTCGGGGAAAATGTCCTGTTGTTCCGGATCGAACATATAGTCCTGTACTCTAAGCATGAACACCATCCGGAAAAGACTGGATTCCAGGCCCTGATCCGTTACGGTGCGAACAAGCACCGGACTCATCTCCAGGGCTGCACCGTCTGTTTCCGTTAAACAGCCCCTCAGGGTACATCTGGACCAGGTGCCGCAGTTTTCCACTATCACAACGCCTCCGGTACCCGCAAGAGCCCGTCTTATCACAGTCGTGTCAGGTTCTGAGGAGGAGTAGGAAGGATCCGGTTCTGTTGAAATGGTGGAATGGTCGTAAACGTTCACAGCGCATGAAACCGCTGCCATCAGGGATACGGCCGGAATCAATTTTTTCATTTCGTCTCCTTTCGGGTAACATTCAGGCCGCCGGGAGGCATGTCAAACAACACTGCGCGACTGCAGACGATTCTGCCTGTAATGGAACGATGGGAGCACTTGTGTATTATGTTTGCAGCCTTGAAGGAGGAATACATGGTGAACATTCTCTTTGCTTCGCTGCTTACCTGGTTTTCCGTTTTTTTTCAGGATGACTTCAATGACGGCAGCGCTGACGGATGGTTTACCGTCGGCCCCTCGGAATTCGCAGTGGAAGACGGCTGGTACCACTTCAGCGGGGGAGGTGCCGTGAACGATGCCACATCATACAGGGGCGACCTCGGGGAACTGATGAGCACGGCAGACTACTCCATGACAGCGGATGTGAAGATAGATGTGGGCACCTTCGGGGGAATGATGGTCAGATATCATGAAGAGGGTGATTACAACATGCTTCTGGTTCTCAGTCTTCCCGGACAGTCCCTGAACCTGTACAGATGGTACTTCGACTCCATAGAACTTCTGGACTCCCATCCCATGACGGTTTCAGAGAATACTCCTCTCAGGGTGCGTTTTCAGTGCAGCGGGAACATTTTTGCCGGAAGAGCCTGGAACCCCGGGGAAACCGAGCCTGAGGAATGGTTCGTGTCATCCTCCGATACGCTCTCCCAGCCGGGTTCCTGCGCTCTGTTCTCAGCAGGGGTCTTCAAGGAAGGCTCAAGGGTATACATGAGCTGCTACTTCGACAATGCGCTGGTGGAAACTCCGGAACCCTGGAGTCTTCTGCCGGAGACCTGGGGAATGATCAAAACACTGTTCCGGTAATCTCAGCTGTTTATCAGCTGCGGACCGCCTCGCTGTTACCCCATTGGAGCAGATACAGGTTGTAGTAGATGCCCCTCTTCGCAAGAAGCTCCTGGTGGGACCCCCGCTCCATGATACGGCCGGCATCGATGACCATGATCTCGTCGCACTTCTGAATTGTTGACAGCCGGTGAGCCACTATCAGGCTGGTCCTTCCCTTCATCAGGGTCTCTATGGCATGCTGGATAAGCTGCTCGGTTGCAGGATCCACATTGCTGGTGGCTTCATCCAGGACCAGTACCCTGGGATCGTGGGCAAGGGCCCTGGCAAAACAGATAAGCTGCTTCTGCCCAGTGGAAAGGGTAGCTCCCCTTTCGGCCATAACCGTATCGAACCCCTGCGGAAGTCTGTCTATGAAATCGGTTGCCTGAACCATGTCCGAGGCGGTTCTGATCTGTTCCATGGACAGATCCGAGCTGAGTCTGATGTTGTCTGCGATTGATCTGCTGAAGATGAAAGCGTCCTGAAGGACTATTGCTATGTTTTTCCTCAGGGTTTCGGTGGAGTGTTCCCGTATATCGGCAGAGTCCAGAAGGATCCTTCCCCTGTCAACATCCCAGAACCTGGTCAGAAGGCTGATTATGGAGGTTTTGCCTGCCCCTGTGGGACCAACCAGGGCAACGCTCCTTCCGGGTTTTACTTCGAAATTTATGTTACGGAGGATCGGGGTGTCCTCTTCGTAGGCGAAATGAACTCCCTCGAACTCCACATGACCTTCCAGTTTTGCAGGGGGAAGAGCTGAAGCCGACTCTTCGATCTCCGGTTTCGTGTCCATTATTCCGAAGATACGTTCACTGGAGGCCATGGCACTCTGCATGATGTTGTATTTTTCGCTCATGTCGGAGATCGGCTGGAACATCTGCCTCACGTAGCTTATGAATGCAACAAGGGCCCCGATGGTAATGGCTCCGGATATGGTTCCAAGACCTCCGTAAATCACCACGATGGCCGTTCCTGTCTGGGCAACCACATTTATCACAGGCCTGAAAACACCGAAGATGTAAAGCTGCTTCATGCTGGCCTTGTAGTAATTGTCGTTTATGGAGAAATACTTCCTTCTTCTTGATTCTTCCTGTCTGAATATCTGCACTACCTTTACCCCTGAAACATCCTCCGCGATACTTGAATTCAGTTCTGCAAGATGCTTTCTTACCCTTCTGTAGGCATCTCTGGCCTTCATTCGGAAAAGAACCGAAACGAAAATGAACACCGGGAGAACCGAAAGGGCCACCAGAGCAAGTTTCCAGTCCATAAGGAGAAGTATGGTAATGGTTCCGAAAATAAGAAGAAGGTCCTTGACCAGATTCACAAGAACGGCGCTGAACATCTCGTTCAGTGCCTCCACGTCGTTGGAGACCCTGGTGACCAGACGTCCCACGGGATTTTTGCTGAAAAAGTTCAGACTCAGTGTCTGAATGTGGTTGAAGAGGGCTGTTCTTACATCGTACATGGATCTCTGACCGGCGATCACCAGGGTCATCACATGGCCGTAGCCTGCAAAAAGACTCAGTATCAGAAGGCCTGTAAAAAACAGAGCCAGTCTGGTGATACCCGTCAGATCGTCGCCCCTGATGTCGAAAAGGACCTCAGGCGGTATTTTCTTCAAATCACCTTCGGGTACCAGCCAATACCCGCTCTGAAGCCTTCCGGCCTCTCCGTCAAACCTTTCAGGGGGGAACAGATAGTAGGTATCCCGAAGGAGACCTCCTGTGTTTTCCAATTCATGCACCACGGAAGGATCCACTCCGTCCAGGGATGATTTTCGAACAAGAACCGTGTCAGTGGAAAGCCTGATGAAATCACCGGGTTCCGGTTCAAGTCCCATGAGTGAATCGCAGTCTGCCGGGGTGTCCGAGTAAACCTGGTAAAGTTTGGCCAGGTACTTATCTATTCCCTGCTTGGTTATGTAGGGAAGAAGGAGTTCCACACCGGATGATACTATCATGAAGAACATTGCCAGGAAAACGAGTTTTTTGTGGGGAGCCACGAACTTGAGAAGTCTTCTTATGAGTTCCCCGTCGTAACCTTTTCCCTCTACGGTATCGTCTGCAAAGGAGCTTCCATGGGGAGGAGGCATCAGCAGTCACCCCCTTCACAGCTCTTTTCCGCCTCTTCTTCAAGCTGCTGCATTCTGTAGAGCTCGGAATAATATCCCTCTTTTTCCAGAAGTTCCTGGTGGGTACCCTGTTCCACCAGTCTGCCCCGATCGAGAACCAGTATAAGATCCGCATCCTGTACCGTGCTTATCCGGTGGGCGATAAGTATGTTGGTAAGGCCTTTTATTTCTTGTTTAAGCTTATCAAGTATGGCTGATTCCGTTTCCGTATCTATTGCGCTCAGGGAATCATCCAGAACCAGTATCCGGGGTGAAACAGCCAGGGCCCTGGCAATTGCAACGCGCTGCTTCTGACCGCCGGACAGGGTAACGCCCCTCTCGCCAACCATGGTCTGGTAACCTTTGCTGAATCCCTCGATCTCCGAGGATATCTCTGCAATGTCTGCCAGATGTCTTACCCTCTCTTCAGGTATCTCCCCTGCGCCGAAGGCAATGTTATCGGAAATGGAAAGGGCGAACAGGAAGGTTTCCTGGGGCACGTAACCGAAAAGTCCCCTGACATCAGAAAGTTTTCTGCTGCAGATATCCTCTCCGCCGATATGGACCGTTCCCGGGGGAGGATCGTAAAGACGCATGAGAAGCTCTACCAGGGTTGTTTTCCCGCTTCCGGTCCTGCCCACTATTCCAAGGGTGGATGACGCGGGGATGCTGAAGGAGATGTTACTTAAAACCTCGGTTTCCGTTCCCGGATAGGTGAAGGAAAGATCCCTGACTTCAATGGAGGGATTCGGTTCCCCTTTCACCGGACCATCCTTGATGGCCGGATCGGTGTTCATGATCTTCTCGAGCCTTCCCATGCTGGCCGCACCACGCTGAAGCAGGTTCACCACCCAACCTATGGCCATCATGGGCCAGGTGAGCATGGCAAGGTAGCTTGAAAAGGCGACATACTGTCCCAGGGAAATGGATCCGCCTATGACAGCCCTTCCGCCAACCATTAGCAGGATGGCGCTGCTCATCATTGCAAGACCCATCACAAGGGGCTGCATGAAGCCCCATATCTTCGTAAGGCGAATGTTTTCCCTTACGCTCTTCTCTGCTTTCTCTGCAAAGAGCTGCCTTTCGGAAAGTTCGTCGCCGTAGGCTTTCACAACCCTGATGCCGGATATGGATTCCTGTGCCTTTTCGGAAAGGCCGCTGAAGGCCTTCTGAACGGACTCGAATCTGTCATGGAGCATGCCGCCGAATTTGGCCATTATCAGTGCAATGAGAGGAAGAGGTATCATGGCCACGACGGTAAGTTTCCAGTCAATAAGAACAAGCATGACTATGCTGGCTGCACTCATGAAGATGGCGTCGAAGGAAGCAATGGTAGCCATTCCTGCAGCCATTCTCACAGCATTGATGTCATTGGTGGCGTGGGCCATGATATCGCCCACCCTTGTGGTATCGTAGTACTGAGCGGGAAGTTTCTGAAGATGGCTGTAGAATTCTCCCCGGAGATCCTTCTCCAGTTTTCTGCTGGCACCTACTATGAATATCCTCCAGAAAAACCTGCAGAAAGCCATTCCGATGGCTATTGCCACCACAGAAAGACCCATTTTCCATATAAAATTCGTATCAGCCGTTCCAGAGGCCAGACCATCGATAAGCTGTCTGAAAACCTGTGGAATGAGAAGCTGCAGACCGTCGACCCCGATCAGGGCAACGACACCGCCTGCCAGAGCTTTCTTGTGCCGGAAGATCCTTGCATAGAGATTGCGCAGACTTGACCTGTCAAGTTTTGGCTTGCTGCTGCTTTTTCCGAACAAAAAACACCCCCGGGACTGGTCAAAGAAAGGTGAATATAGACAGCTTACCGGGGGAAGTGTTAATGAATGCTGTCAGACAATAACCAACCCGGTGTCGTGGGAAGCTAGTAATCCTCCGGTTCATCAGGACCCACGAAAGAGTAGTCCAGCACATGGATCTTTAACAGATCCTCCCGGACGGAATACCCTTCGTCCGTCCATCTGCCCAGAACGGAGGTGGTCATCCCGTAATCGGGTATGAGATCGTAGGCCAGATCACCCACCAGAGCGTAAACCTCTCCTGTTGAGTCTTCGGTGAGGATCACGGTTTCAGACCTTGTGCCGGCATACAGAACCTGCACAATACCCACGACTCGCACGGTGTCACCGGTTTCAGTGTCCGATGAAGTTTGAGTTCCGCATGACAAAAGGCCGGCAAGGACACAGCAGAAGACAACTGCGGTTTTCATTCTATTCTCCCCTCAGGGGCAATGGTTCAAGTTCATCGAAGCTAACGACGGCACTGTCAGCAATGATACCCCATCCAGCACTTCCTGCCCAGCCCGAAAGGGCTTCTGCGGCATCTTCCGCCGTGATGTTCCTGTAAGAATCCTGAAGCATGTAGAGGGCTCGCCAGTCACCTGCGGAAATGTGGCCTGAACCAAGCATCCAGCACTGGGTATCCATTGACTGGGCCCGAATGCCCGCAAGGGTTCTCTGATTGTTTGCCACACCGGTAACCAGATCCTGTTCCACATCTCCTGAGGCCACCTGCCTGAAAATCCCCGCCATCAGTTCATCGGCCCTTACTGGTTCAGGGGTACTTACGTACATGTAGCCCCAGTTCCTGGCATAGCTGTCCGTTGCTCCCGAGTAGGCGGCGTATGTCAACGCGTTGTCCGTGCGGAGGACCTGCCACATGAGCTCGTCGATTACGCTGCATGCGGTTGAGTAAGCTGCCAGGTCAGGATCACCGGATGGCGGCGCTTCGAATTTTACAACGGAATATGCCGTGAGGGTTTCATCCTGTTCCAGAATCAGGGTATCTGCGGCAATGGAAAACTCGGGGACCTCCGGAATACTGTCTCCGCCGGGGGGTATCTGTCCGAAGGTCTGCTCAAGAAGGCCACTGAGATAAAGCGCGTCTGAAGGTCCCGAGTGGGTTATGAGTATGTTCCCGCTGCGCACCCTTCCGGAAAGCCACTGCCGGGCATCCTCGGACGTGAAAGATGAAAGGGTTTCCGGGTAGCCCTCGGGTCTTAGCATGTAGGGATGATCCGCTCCCATGAAACCGGTGTTTGCAACCAGCCATATCCTGTTGTCGGGATCCTGAAGTTCAGCGGATACCGAGGCCAGCTGAGAACTGCGCACCCTTGCCACAGCCGAAGAGTCAAGAAGGGGATTCATGAGACAGTCGGCAAAACCGTCAAGAAGAAGGGGAAGATCTTCGGAAAGACACTTAAGATGGTACCTGGAATAGTCGTAGTTGTACGAAGCGCTCCACTGGGCCAGGGTAAGGTCCATTATGTCCCTCCACCTCTGGTCCGGGTAACGGAGGCTTCCGGTCATGGCGCATTCGAGAGCAAAGGCTTCTATTCCCTGGCTTTCCCTATCCAGTACCCTGGAGCCTCCCACCAGAGAAACGCTGACCCCCTCCACATCCCCACCTGGAACCGTACGGGAAATCACGTGAATGCCATTGGAAAGATCGAACTCGGTTACGTCAGACGGTACCGATATCATGCATAGAAGAAAAAGCATAGGGATCATTCGCACCACTCTCCCTCAGGCGAAACCAGGAAAACCGCCGCTGGTCTGTCCTTAACCCACTGATCAAGAAATGCTTCAACGTCGTCAGGAGTAACTGCGGCAAGGTGTTCAGGGTAATCAAGGTAATAGTCCAGGCCACCTCCCTCCACCCACCAGAAGGGCAGGGTCTCCGTGGCCATGTCGCGGCTGGATTCCTGCTGAAACAGCCTGTGCCGTCTAAGCTGTTCAACCGCCGCATCTATACCTTCTTCGGAGAAATAGTCCTGCCGGAACATGTCATCGATCTCATGCTGAAGCAGTGAAAGCCCTTCCTCGAGCATTCGGGGGTCGATGGTGCCGCCGAAGGTCACAGTTGGCTCGAACCTCTGGGAGTAGTAGCTGGCATGAACGGACTGGAAGGGACCGTTGGTGACCAGATCCGTGTGGAACTCTCCGCTCATCCTGTCCATGTACTGCCCCCATACGTCTGCCGCATAGGTCCATTCCCGCTGATCAGCCATGGAAGGTCCCCGGAAAACAATCCTTACCACCCCGGTGCCGTCGGGTCCCTTGACGGATACAAGGGTATCGGTCAATATGCTTATGTTGGGTTCCAGATCGAAGTAGTTGCTCCTCCCCCCATACTCCCACCTTCCGAACATCTCTTCAGCTTCTGCAAGGGCTGTCTGCGGGTCCACGTCCCCGGTGATTATCAGGGCGGAATTGTCCGGTGTGTAGTAGGTCCTCTGGAAGGAGAGCATGGTCTCCCTGTCAGCAGCCATTATCACCTCCGGCACGCCGATGGCGCTGCTTCGCCAGGGTTCAAGGGTAATAACCTCTTCCTGGGCTCTCCAGAAACTCCACCAGGGCCCTGCGGTGTTGCGCTGGTACTCGTTCATTATCACCGATCTCTCCCTGGCTATCTCCTCCTCATCGAAGAGAGGGCTGGTTATGGCATCGTACATGAACTGCATTCCATCGTGGAAAAGGTCCGAGGAAACCGTAAGGTAATACCTCACAACCTCGGAACCGGTGGTGCCGTTCCGTATCATGCCCAGCTCCCGCATTCTCCGGTTGTACGAAGTCTGATCGGGCAGAGCCATATTCCCCTTGAAGAACATGTGCTCGTAAAAATGCGCAAGACCGTTGGTTTCAGGGGTTTCACAGGTTGCCCCTGTGTTAACCGTAATACATATGGTTACAATGGGAGATGAGCGATCCTCCCCTATTATCACATCGAGCCCGTTGCCCAGCTCGCTCTGTTCAATGGGCAAAGTCATGAAAAGGAAAAGGAATAGGGAGTACATGACAGATTCCTTTCTATAAACGACTGACATTCATTTCTGCTTTGATTATAAGAAGCACTGCAAGCTTGAATAGTTCCGGTTACTTCCGGGGCAAAGACCGGAGGAGGATAAGATGAAGGTAAAACCAACCATACAGAGCCATGTCCATCTCTGCCAGACACTTTTCCGTGGAATGGCGGAAGGGCGGACCCTCCTCCCCTGGCTGTCAGACAGGATATGGCCGCTGGAAGCAGCCCATACCCCTGAAACCCTTGCAGTATCAGCAATACTCTCCCTTAAGGAAATCATTTCTTCCGGCTCCACCGGACTGCTTGACATGGGCAGTGTGGAACACTCTGAAACAACCGCGGGAATACTCCGTGAATCCGGGATCAGGGCAGTTGCATGCAATGCCCTCATGGACAGAGGCC
>CAZNFQ010000025.1:0-27560 GCA_964571965.1 uncultured bacterium
GGCAATGCTTGTAAGCTGAAAAATAAAGCCCCCGGCATTTTCCGGGGGCTTTTCAGTTAATCAGGAGTTCGAATTCTCTTCGGGGTGCCATAGTTGTGGATCATGGATCATCACCGGGATTATCTAATATTCCCCATTCATTTACCTTCATTGACATTCATAAGCTATCGGGATACTGTTTACTGGGAGGATGGTTATGAATAGACTGTTACTTCTTATGCTACTTGCAATACGAATTTCTTACTCCAATACGGCAATACAAAACGACTGGTCTGGAGGTAATGGAGTACCCGGACCAGTGAATGACTGGAACAACACTTTTCAGGAATCATTCTCTGTGAATTCAGTTGCAGAAGGGTACATTCAACTTGGCATTTCGCCGAATCTGATCGAGCATGTTCCCCAGATAGAAACTAGTGGTGCTCTGAAAATAGCTTTATGGGGAGACATTGATATTGACGGAGACATAGACATGCTTGAGGTATCCGAAAGTGACAGCATTTTCTGGCATGAGCAACCTGATGGAACAGGAGCATGGATATCCCACTTCTGTGCTTTTCCCGGTGAGGTGATATCTGTAAGTCTTATCGATTATGGAGGAGGCACCCCATACTGGGCAGTTGACTATAAAAGTGGAGATTATGCGATAATCGATGTTTACAGCACCAATGGTTTCGAGTACAACCTCGGTTACCTTGGTTACAATCAATACGCCAATGGCATCACAACAGGCGATGTTGACCGCAACGGTACCTGTGATGTCGTTGGATGGAAATGGGCTTACGATGAAATTTGGGTCTGGTGGTCCTGCTATCCAGATTCCTCTGAACTTCTGTTTTCTCCTCATACGCCGGAAGCGGTTTATCTCTTCAATATAGAGGGAGATGATGACCTGGATATGGCTATCCACAAAAGCTGGTACCCTGAAACTGCCCTCTATCTGTATGATGGAGAATGGTATCCTGTGATACTTCCCGACTTCTTCAATGGATATGGCTTCGGAGCAGGCGATATAGACGGAGACGGATACTGTGAAGTGACATCGATTGCTTCTGGTATTCAGAAGCTCTTCTCTGGTGTGAACGGCTGGGAGGGTGAAACTCTGGCAACCGGTATCCAGTTGTGCACTATTCTAGATTTCGATGGTGATGGTGATAGCGATGTGGTAGGATTTGGGTCAGTTTCTTTCCATTTATTCTATAACTGCGATCAGAGCGGCAGATTGTACTGTGGTCTTTTTAACACAGGTTTCGGCGCAAACATCATGGATCATGTGGACATGGATCTTGACGGTATCGAGGATCTAATCCTTACGAATAAATATACCGGGGAGGTCAGATGGTTTGAGCATAAAACTGAGTACTATTCCTCAGGTCACCTTGACTCCAGCATTCTCTATTTGGGTTCAGATCCCGGATGGGGAAATCTGGACTGGGATTCGGAAACACCCGAAGGCACATCAGTTTCATTTCAAGTTAGAGCAACAGATGACTATTCAGATTTAGGTGAATGGTCGGATACACTGCCAGAACCATGCAGTTTGCAGGGAATCCTTGATGAGAACGACAGCTACTTCCAATACAGGACAATTCTCTCAACATCCAATCCTGAATTGACCCCAACCCTTCATGATATTACACTGAGTTGGGATCCCCTGGGGTTAGAAGAGCAAGGATTCCTGGAAGCCCTTCTCCGCATCTCTCCTAATCCTGTATCAGGAAATGTAACGATCCGATTCGTTCTTGAAAACACTTCCGATGTGAGAATAGATGTTTTCGATTTGACTGGCAGACGGGTGGATTGCCTTGATGAGCAGGATATGCATGAAGGTGTTCATGATTTCAAAATTAATACCCTATCCCCAGGAATCTACATATGCAGGATGACATCAGGGAACTTCACTGATACAACGCGCTTTGTTGTGATTGAGTGACCATATCAGTTCGAAAAGTATCCAATATGGGATGCATGGTTAGGAATTGATTCTAATCCCTCAGAATGAGCATTCTTTCAGAGAAACAGAATCCATTTCCCTTTAGTAAGACAATGAATGTTCCTGCACAGAAATCCATCGAGTTTATCTGAAAATCGTAAGCTGCAGGCTCAATGTATCCATCCAGAAGTGAAACAATTTCCCGGCCGGAAACATCGAGAATCGATAGCTGGTAGTTACCCGGCTGCTGGATTTCCAGTTGTATTGTTCCGCTGGAATACAACGGATTTTGTGAAAATGCTATGGGCATTGCTGGCAATGAGATGCTTTCCTCGCAATCGTGAACAGAGGTGGTATCAGGTGCCCACCAGGCCAGCTCATAGGAGTTATAGTCAGATGAGTAGCACATCCATGGATTCTCTGAGCTGTCCAATAACAGGCTTACATCGTTGCCATAGTTTCCATCCCATGCCAGTACCTGAATCGCCCAGCCTGAAGGGGATCTTGCTGCATACATCAAATCAGCACTGGTACTGTCATTATATGCCGCATGAACGGTTCCATCAGAAGCAGCTGCTATGGCGCAAGAGCTGCCGCTGATCGCATCAATTGTTTCATACTCCCATCCTGCTTGTGTTTTCAGGTAATAAGATACTTCAGAAGACTCCTGAACTATTAAGTGCAGTTTGTTTTGGCTGGCAGCAACATCCAGATCCTCAGCATTGGTGACCGCTACCGTCTCTGTGTGCCATCCGCTGGAAGTATGCCAGCAGTGGTAAATGGAACCGCTCTCGGACCAGATTGCATGAGGGTTGTCGCTTGAGTCCAGTGTAAGCCCGATATGAGAAGTTGAACAATAAGCGATCTGCTCAATGATCCAGTTGGAACCTTCTCTGGTAGCATACTGGATGTAATTGTCTTCATCTGTAAACAGCACATGGATATCACCCTGGGAGTCCAGTGCAGCATCCAGCCCCTGCCCGGCACTGTTGCCGAAGGTTTCTGAATGCCAATAATCATTCTGACGCCAGGCGTATTTGAAGGAATCATCGAGTTCCGTACATCTGTAAACTGCCTGTGGTAACACTCCAGGGGCCATTAACAGCTCGTTTACGGCATTGGCGCAAATGGAAGGGTCTATTGTCTGGTACGTCCAACCTGAGCCGTCGAACCAGAGGGAGAATATTCCAGACTCAGAGAAATTTGTAGTGCTGAACATAATCCAGGGAAGATCCTGTTCATCAAGAGCAAGGGAACATTCAACGGGAACTTGATAAAAAGGAACGTTCATTTTGTGCCATGTGTCGGGTTCGTCCGAGTTGGCTGGAACAGCAAATGAGCTGCCGAAAGAAAGTGCAGGAAACACCATGAGGAAAAGAATCGCTGCAGTGGCGCCATTGGATGCGAATCGAGCAGTTCTATCCATTACTCCCCCTTATGAACGATCTACACATAACTATAATATTTCTTGATTGTTGCAACAATTCTTACGAGAGTTCGAGAATAGTTCCAAAACTATCCACTAGGGGTGCCAAAGCGAATCTTAGAACTTTGCATTAATGGTTCCAAGAGCAATGAATCAGAATCACTCTTGATTGATTGCAGGTGTAGTTTGCTCGCTGGGAGGGATTATAAGTTCTTCACTCATTTCAGGATCTCTTTCACTGTAATGATATGCTGATGGGCCATAGGCAATTGCGATCAGGTCAGATTCATCTGAAAAACAGGTCAGGAGGTAAATGTATTGTGTTAAATAAGTTCCATAAATGGAGTCATCCGTGAAACAAATCTGCAAGTCCTCAATGCCGTCGTGATTTACATCCCCCCGTTCAACCAATTCGATGCAGTAGTACCATGATTCAGTTTCAAAGACGATTCTGCCTTCTGATATCTCAGTTGGAGTCAATCCCATGTGTGAAAAGTAGCGCATACCTGGACCCCTGGCTGGTCCCAGGGAATTCCGGAATGTGGTCAGGTCCAGTCTGTCAACAATGAATTCCTCAATTCCTTCTGAAGGCATATATGATATTATCTCATGATCTGATGCCACAGACATGCAAGATAAAATGAGAATCGAAAACAAGCTGAATCTGATCATTCCGGTTGTTTTGCAGGTGCTCTCATCGTACTTTTCACCAATACCAGTGCTGTTCATTCGCTTATCTTCTGCCCACTTCATTTTCAAGATTGCCCTTCTCTATTCCAGAATTCATGTATTGAAACTACAATGATGTAATGATGATTTCTCCGGGTATGGGCAAGTATGCTGAAGCACAGTTGCGTAGATTAGCGATCTGAGTATCTGAGTGCTGCTCCTGAACCCATAGCTCGTTTGGCTTAAGCATGAAGGAGGTTTTTACCATTCAGTTTGCTCCGGCTCCACAGTATTCACTGCAGATGCCAGTTCTTATTAAATAAGCCATTTCGTGCAGTTACCGAATCAGAACTGTTTGCTGCTTTCCTATGGCTTTGAACATTTGTATCTTTCCCGGAGCAGGGAGGGTTTATGCTTGCTTCTATGGTATTGGCGATTCTGCAGGTGGTGTGCTCCCTTGTTGCGGTTGATGTATCCGAATATTGCCCGGAACTGGTGCCCCTTTCTGGCGAACGTGTGCTCTTTGCAGATACGGATGGTGATCTGTGGACGGTGAGGGCTGACACTGATTATGAAGTGGAGCCCTGGGAACCCCGGTGGGATTGGCAGGATCTTGGTTGGACCGAGATTTTCAGCCTATCTTATCTTACTGGATCTTCGGACGGGGAGTTGGTCTGCTGCGGCTTCACTGTTCGTTCTCCCGTCGATTCAGTTCCCTGCCCGGAAGCTATTGTGGTTTTTGATTCTGAAGGAGTTAATGGCAGGGCTGTGGCGCTTTCCTTCAATATCGGCTGCGGTCCGCTTTTTGACTTCACAAAGGATTCGAAGAGCATATACGGCGTTCCTATTCTAAGCTGCGAACCTGATGCCGAAAGTTTTATTGAGATGTATTCCGGTGATCAGGAGTATGAACCGGCGGACATGGTCAATATGCTTTCAGGAGAGAGATCTTACCATGACGGGTATCTCTCAGACGGTTTTTTTGCCTCCCCGCTCTCTGATATTGTCTGCTGCGGCTATCCGCCGTGCGTATTTTACGATATGAAATCCTCAGAAGCCCTTTTTGAGATAAATGACGGATATTCAATTCTTATAGAAAAATGGGTATTGCCTGATGCAGGTGTAGTATCCACCTCATCCGGTCAGGTGCTTCGGTATGTGGACGGAACCGAGGTTCAGAACCCGGGTGAACCCGTGGACTTCCTTCTGTGTCTTCCAGACGGGATGTATCTGTGCGGATATTCGGATAAGGTGTTACTGTGCAGCATGGACTGGGAAAACTTTTCCCTGGTTGATCCGGTGACCCAAACTGATCTAGCGGGAAGACGCCTGTCCAATATTTGTGTACAGGGAGATCATGTTTTCTTCCTCAGCACCGACTCTTTATTCGCTGCTCCCCTTCAAAGATGATGTTGTTTTCCAATAGCTGACCCGAGCTTAATACCTCTGTCTGTTGCTTTGTTTCTTCATTTCAGTGACCCCCGCCGGGGGTCAGCCCGGCGGGGAGGGGTCCGCTATCTCATCACAGTGAAACGGCGGCTGGCTGAAGTGCCTTCTGACAATGCTGTAACGGTATAGATACCGCATGGAAGGTTGTTTACGTCCATCAGTACTGTATCATCATCTGCTGTGATCACGGTGAGATTCCTGCCTGCCATGTCGTAGATCTTCACCAGGCTGTTCTTCTGTATTCCACTGACCGTTATTGAGTTTGAAGCCGGATTGGGAAAAACAGTCGGGTTCATAGCCGCTTCCGGATCCATGCCCTGGGCTGTGTCTTCTATCTGGAAGACCCAGGCCTGGAAGCTGCCGTCTTCTGTTTCCTTCTGACCTGCAGCAAGGTAAGTGCCGCTGCCTGTACTTACTATTGAAGTACCCCATTCATCCAGATTCTCATCTCCGTATTCCTGTTCCCAGACCAGGTCGCCGTTTTCGTTAAGCTTCACCACATAAAGATCGTTGTCGCAGGTAAACCTGTCCTTGGATGCTCCGATGAGGAGAAATCCCCCGTCCGGGGTCTCAACGATGTCACTGGCGTAGTCATAGAAGATGTTTCCATGGAAACTTTCGGTGAGTTTTTCACCATCCGAGTCTGTGAGAACGAAGTACATTCCGCAGTTATCAGGGTCATTTGATTCCCCTGCCAGTGCTATACAACCTGATGAGGTAATGACAGATGAATTTGCCCTGTCATAGCCTCCCTCGCCTCCCTGAGCTCCATAATAGTTTTCCCATATAGGATTACCGTCTGAGTCTGCGAGAATCAGGAGGGCATCATAGTTGTCCGTGTAGGAACCTGTGGAACCTGTTATCAGCACGTTCCCTGCCGGATCTATATCAACTCTGTCTGCGGTTTCAGGACCATTCCCGCCGTAGCGTTCTTCCCAAATGACATTACCGCTGCTGTCTGTTTTTATGAGAAGCACATCGCTTTCCCCCTGGGTGTCGGCGGTGGTGTATCCGCAGACATAAAGGTTCCCTTCCGGGTCTTCACAAACGGATCTGGCAATGTCCAGACTATCAGTTCCCGTTGTTTTTTCCCAGAGAAGATTCCCCTCTGAATCGGTTCGTATCAAAAGAAAATCTTCACTGCCGGACTGGGTAGTGTAGCCTGTGGCGATGAAATCGCCGTTCTGTGCCTCAATCACGCAGTTGCCGTATTCGAAACCCGCTGATCCCGCTGTGATTTCCCAGGCTGTTGTACCCTGGCTGTCGGTTTTTGAGATAAAAAGATCGGAACGCTGACCCGGTTGTGAGAATGTGTAGCCGCATGTGACGTAACCACCGTCGGAAGTCATTGATATATCACGTATTCCGCATGAAAAGGCATCCCCCTTTTGTTCTTCTCTGTTGGCGCAGATTGCGAATTGAAAGGGGGATGCCCCTGCTGCGGCGGCTTCCGCCGACACAACGGCCTGACAGTTTTCCCGCTGGTAATACTGTCCTCTGCTGGTGGTTATCACTGGACCGTCAATAACTGGAAGAAGCCCCCAGCCGATGTAGTTGGCTCCTGCGGCCTGATAAGTGTACATGAAAGAACTGTCCGGACCCGCCCTTCCCTGTATAGTTACCCCCTGAAGGACATCAGCTGCAGCAAGAACAAGGGGACCTGCGCATGTTGACCAGAGCGGGATGGAGTTGTCCACCGCAGACTGGACCAGTGCCAGTGCTTCCGGGCTGTTGATCAAATCTGAGTAGGGATTGGTAATGTAAATCCATCTTGAGGACATGATGGCAACTGCATCGAACTGAGTGACATCTGTGATCTGGCCTATGAGTGTGTCTACGGCAAGGGGAGGCAGCCCGGAATTACATGCCGACATGGTGTCCGCAGTTCCGGCGGTTGTTATTCTGAATCCCATGCTCTGGAAGTGATCGCTGTTAAAATTGTAATTGGCTCCGTAGAGTTCCGGAATTACCAGAAGAATGTCGAAGTCTTCCGCGTTCAGCTGGAAAGCTGCCAGCAGGGTAACTATTGCAATAAATATCGGCGGTTTCATTTTTCTCCTTTCATCAGGGTAATGGGAATATATATCAAAATGATACATCGTCAATGTTTTCTATTTTTTGACATATTGGAAAATGAAATGTTATATATGTTAGTATAATCTTTCGGAAATGGAGGAAAGATATGAAACCAAAAATTTTTTCAGCCTTTGTGTTGTCTCTTTTTTTGTCTTGCGGTTCCGGTGAAGAAACATCCGTCCCCGATGTTGAGCGTGAACCTTCTCTTCAGGTATCGGTTTCCGTAGGCGAGGAAATGGGAGACAGCTGCTATGTTTTCGGTGACATTCAGGATGCGTGTTTAATGGAAGACGGACGGATACTGGTTCTGGATGGCGTTACCTGTGAAATATCCTGCTACTCTCCAAACGGAGAGTTCCTTGAAAGAACCGGAGGTTCAGGGGAAGGACCCGGGGAGTTCATACGACCATACAGCATGATCTCACTGTCTGACGGAAGGGTGGCGGTAACCGATCCCGGCATGACCAGAATGACCTTCCTTGATAGCGATCTCTCCGTGGATACCGTAATATCCGGTTTTATACCCTGGTCTCCTGAAAGGATATCACCTTCTTCAGGAGGATCATACACGGGAAGCTACAGAATATTCAACAGAGAGGACTCCATGTACGGAAAACTCCTGGCCCTTTGGAGGGATTCTCCGGTTCAGGAATACGAGTATTACAACCGCGTTGCACCCTTTAACAGGGAGAGACTGCGGGAGTCTACAGAAGAGTGCGAAATTGTCTTTACTTCGGATTTTTCCGGCAATGTGTACTACTCTCCCTATTCCTATGAACGCTTTGATCTCACAGTTCTGGATTCTGAAGGGAACGTTCTCTACACCATCGAAGAAAACCGCGAACCCCGGGAAAGACCACGGGAAGATATAGAAAGAGAACGTGAAGATATGATGGAACAGCTTCAAAATGAAGGTGCTCCTCCTGAAATGCAGTGGAATCCGTCGGAGTACAGGGCAATGGTTCCCATGCGGGGATTGGGCGTGGATAACCAGGGAAGACTGTGGGTTCGGGACGGAAGAGAGGAGACTCCCGTGTTCGACGTTTATCTCCGGGACAGCCACCTTTTCAGGGCAAGCCTTGTTAGTGACATGGATGACCTTGAAAACCTTCGGGTAAAGGTAACTGAACGGGGAATCATTGCCTGGTGTCCGGATCCGGAGTTCTACCCCGAAGTACACGTTCTGACCCTTACAGATTAACAGTCTTACTTCAGCTGTGGTTCTTTAGTATTATTCTGATTCAATGAATCAGTTCTGTCTTACGTTAATCACTGGAGGACTCCATGTCTGTTGTTCTGAACGGGAAAAGCCTTACCATAGAGAAAGTCGTTGCTGTTGCAAGAGGTGGTGAAAAGGTCGAGATCGCCCCTGATGCTGAGGAGAGAATACTCCGTTGCCGGAAAATGGTGGAAGGTAAAATAGCAGCCGGCGAGACCATGTACGGCATCAATACCGGAATAGGTGAGTTCTCAGAAACAAAACTCACCGATGACGAGGTTCTCTCCTTCCAGAAATACCTCATCTATAACCATTCCGCCGGAATCGGTAAGCCTGCTCCCATAGAACATGTTCGCGGGGCAATGCTGGGAAGGGCCAATGTTCACTGCAATGGCCATTCAGCTGTGCGTCTGGAAATGACCCGAATGCTTGTTAACATGCTTAATGCAGGGGTAACCCCCGTTGTCTGTGAGAAGGGTTCGGTGGGGGCATGCGGCGATCTGGCTCCCATGAGCATGATCGCACTGGTTGTAATGGGTGAGGGAGAAGCCTTTTACAAGGGTGAACGCTATCCCGGAACCGAAGCTCTCCGTCTTGCCGGGCTGTCGCCCCTCGAACTTCATGCCAGGGATGGACTGGCCCTTATTAACGGATCGAACCTGCTCACCGCCATATCAGCTCTTAACATCCATGACATGAACAGATGGCTGAAGCAGGCTGAAATTACCGCCGCTATGAGCCTTGAAGCCCTCTATGCCAACATGAAGCCATACGAGGACAAAGTTCATACTGTCCGGGGGTTCCGCGGTTCTCTCCGCAGCGCCAGGGCCATAAGAAAGTGCATCGAAGGAAGCGACCTTACAACGGGAAAAACACCGCAGAAGGTTCAGGACGCCTATTCCATGCGCTCTACCCCTCAGGTTATAGGGGCTGCCCACGATGCTGTGGCCTACGCACGCTCACAGGTTGAAACGGAGCTGAACGGTGTTGGTGACAACCCGCTGTTCTTTCCGGAAGAAGACCTGGTTCTCACCGGTGCGAATTTTCAGGGAACCCCGGTGTCGCTGCCCATGGAAATGGCAGGAGCTGCGATAACAATGGTTTCCGTTCTAAGTGAAAGAAGGCTTAACAGGCTTCTTAACCCTGCCCTGTCAGTGGGACTTCCTCCCTTCCTTGCCGAAAAACCCGGACTCTACAGCGGTCATATGCTCAGCCAGTATACTGCGGGAATGCTCATTGCAGAGCAGAGAATACTTTCTGCACCGGCAGCTGTTGCCTCCATTCCAGCGGCGGCGGACCAGGAGGATTTCGTCAGCATGGGCATGAATACCGCTCTCAAGAACTGTCAGATACTTGAGAACGCCTGCGGTATCCTTGGAATTGAAATGATAGCAGCCGCCCAGGCCCTGGATTTCAGGGATCACAAGTGCGGTAAAGGTGTGCAGAAGGCAAGGGATGCCGTTCGCAGACACGTGGATCACCTTGGAGAAGACAGACCTCTTTACCCCGACCATAATCGGATGGCCGAGGTGGTGAGGACCGGTGAGATTCTGGAAGCCGTTGAGAAGGAAATCGGTTCCCTGGAAAGTGGTGAGTAAAATGAAAATGCTTCTTGCAACCCTTGTTTTTGCTTTCTCAACTGTTCTGGCAGTACCTGAAGGAATACCCATTCAGTATATGGACAGCCGGGGACGGGTTCCAGCTGCCAGCCGGGCTTCACTGGAAGAGCACAGGGGAGTTTACTCTTCACGGGTGATGCAGGCTCCTCTTCCGGGAACAGATGGGGATCAGGTTGTTCTTCTTGTGGACCAGCAGGTTTATTCCGGAATTTCTTCCGCTCTTTCCGTTTATCAGACTGACCTCGAAAATGAGGGATGGAGCGTTGCTGTATGGCAGATTTCAGGCGGAACCGCCTCTGACATCAGGTCTGACCTTCAAAGTCTGTATTCCTCGGGTGATCTGGTCGGTGCCGTTGCCATTGGTGACATTCCCACAGGCTGGATAGAAAACGGATACGGGGAGTATCCCATCGACCTTTACCTCATGGATATGAATGGAAGCTGGAGCGATCCTGACGGAGACGGCCTTTTCAATTCCTACAGCAATGCTGCTCCTGAAATATGGCTTGGCAGGCTGACACCCACCTTTCTTACCTTTGGTTCGCAGGTAGAGCTTCTCAACTCATATTTCGCAAAGAATCATGCATACAGAACAGGTGTTCTCTCTCTTCCGGACAGGGCACTTGCCTACGAGGAGGCCTTTACCGGCTTGACAGGTGCACTGGATGATCTTTACGATGACGTAACACGGGTGGACGATCCCCTGGGAACCAATGTGGATGACTTCAGACAGGAACTGATGTACGGGTATGAGTGGGTGCATCTTATTTCCCATTCCAGCCCCTGGGGAAGCAGTTTCCATACAGGTGCCCCACCCACTGGAGCAGGCACATTCAATAATTTCGAGGTTCCGCCTCTGGATCCCCACGCATTCTTCTACGTTCTTAACTGCTGCAGCAACGGCAGATGGACCGAGGTGGACAACCTGGCCAACAGCTATATCTGGTGTGATTCCTATGGTCTTGCCGTTCTTGCCCAGGCTAAAGTGGACTACACCAACTATTTCACGGAGTATTACCAGCAGCTTGCCGCGGGGAAGATCCTCGGCGAAGCTTTCAGGGTCTGGCTTTCGGCAAACATGTACAATGAAGACGGTGCGGTACTTCTTGGAGACCCCACCCTCAAACCTCGAAGTCTTTCCGCCGGGTACACTGGCATGCAGCAGGCTTCCTCCGGTTCCTTTGCCGACGGCTGGCTTGACTTCCCTCTGACTGACGGCCTGCATACACAGGGCAGGGTAGACATGTATTCAGATCCCTCCACCGGAATGATCTTTGCGGTATCCGGTACCTCTGATCCGGTAAGGGCCAATATCCTGGCAACCTGCTCCGATGGAGATTCATGGTCTCAGCCGGCAATTGTGTGTGACCACGAATACTGGGACTGGCACCCCACCGTTGGCGGCAATGGAATCGACAAGGTATGGGTAGCCTGGCAGTCCATGAGGGACAACCACGAAGGCTATGACATATATCTGTCCCAGTGGAGCGGATCAGGATGGAATGCGGCAGAAATGATGACAACAGGCGACCCCTTCGATATAGAACCGGCCATGTCCGGCGGTTCCGGACACACATGGCTGGTCTGGCAGAAGTGGGATGGCGGCAACCCTGACATCGTTGGCAGAATGTGGACCGGTACCCAGTGGACCACACAGGAGACACTGGCAGGCACAGAAGGCAGTGAAAGGTATCCGGACGTGGCATGGAATGGAACTGGCTACGGCCTGGTTTACCACAGAAAAACCGAAGACGGCTGGGCAATTTGTTTCAGAGACGCTCCTGACAGTGGATCATTCGGTTCAGAGACAGTAATATCGTCTATTACGGACGAAAACCGATATGCATGCATTGCAGGGATTTCCGGCGGTTTTGCCGTAACCTGGCAGCGCCAGGGTGGAGAAATAATGTTCTCCCGTTCACAGGGAAGTACCTGGAGCTCTCCTGAGGTGGTTTCTGAAGGAGATTACGGTGTAAGACCCTCCATCACGGTATTACCTTCGGGGAATTTTATCGTCTCATGGACCTCAGGAATGAATTCCATCAGGTATAATGAATGGAGCGGTTCCTCCTGGAACGGAGTCTTTACTGCGGCTTCGTCGGATGCTGTGGATGACGGAAGAATAGCTGTTACAGGCGACGGGGAAATGTGGCTTGTATACGGCGCCAGGGGAGATGACCTGCAGTGGGACCTGAGGTGCTCAACTCCTGATCCTTCCAGTGCTGAAAGCGGAGAAAACAGCGAAGTGTCTTTTGGAATTGCAAATGCCGGGGCAAACCCTGCCGGATCGGTTGCAGTATTTGCCTTAAACGTTTGTGATACAGCCGAGTTAACAATATTCGACATGACAGGAAGAGCCGTTCACTCTGCTTTGGTGCAAAGCGGCAGCTACAGCTGGAACTGTTCTGAAGAACCCTCGGGTATGTACGTTGCAAGGCTTTCCGGAGACAACGCTTCAGCAGAGGTTAAGCTGGTACACATCAGGTAGTATCTTTGTTGATCTCGCCTGCATTCTTCAGTGCGATTCGTGCGGTGACAGGGCCGATTATCTCGAAGAGAATGCAGGTTGCTGTTATAGTTGTAATTACTGATGAAGCAATAAGCTGAGCCTTTTCACTGTCTATCGCTGAGAACTCCTGAGAGACCAGGAGAGAGAGTCCTATTGCCACGCCAGCCTGGGATAGAAGGCCAAGTCCCAGGTTGTTCCTTATGGTTTTCCCTGCGCCTCCAATGTATGCACCCAGCCAGGACCCTCCAATTTTTCCTGCGGTTCTTCCCACTATGTAAGCTATTCCTATGAGGCCGAGGGAGGGCAGGGAAGCAAAGTTCAAGTGTGCCCCTGCCAGGAAGAAGAACAGTATGAAGAGAAGGGGCATGAGGGATCTCAGCTGTTCGTTCACGCCCATGACGGTGCTCTGGCGGGTCGTATTAGCAAGAACGAACCCTATTCCCATGTTAACCAGTATCAAAGACAGGTGGAACATGGTTGAAAGACCGGCTCCGAGCAGGATGAAACCAAATGTTAACGCAGGTATGTTGTTGTTGGAGTCCAGCTTGCGCAGCAGAAATGAATAGAGCACTCCCAGTATTCCTCCAGTTGCCAGACTCAACAGTATCTCCAGGGCCGGTTTTGCCAGGCCCGAAAGAAGACTTCCACCTGCGATCCCGGCATTTGTAAGAAGTATCTGCTTTGCTATTGCTGCGGTGAATCCGAAGAGCAGTATGGCTACCCCATCGTCAGCACCCGCAACTGCATAGAGGGAAGAAGAGAGTTTGCCCTTTGCTCTGTATTCCCTTATTACCGCCACGGTACCAGCAGGGGCCGTTGCCGGCGCCAGAGAACCGAAAATAAGGGCGGTGACCAGATCTCCGGTCACAGCGTATACCAGCAGTGCTACCATTACAAGGGCTGCGAATGATTCCAGTATAATTATGAGCCCTAATGATTTGCCCAGGGAACGCAGGGTTGTGACCTTCAGCTCGTTTCCGATGCTGAAAGCCACAAAACCCAGTGCAATGTCGGTTATGAATGCAAGCTCCCGGAGATGCCCGTGGTGAAATATTTTCAGCACGGATACTCCCATGATCGTTCCCAGGATCATGTAGCCTATTATGGAGGGTAAACCGATTTTCCTCACGGCCTTCCCGGCAAAAAGTCCCATGACCACAGATGCTCCAACAAGGGCAAGAATGGTGAACTCGAAGTTCATTTTTTCTTTCCCGCCTTGATCTCGCCTGCTTTTTCAAGGGCGTATTTTGCACCTATGGGACCTATGATCTCAAAAATGATACAGGTTGCCGTTATGGTGGTTATAACCTGTGTTGCTATTCTGCTGGCTTCAGGGGTTCCCAGAGCATTGAATTCTGCCAGCACAAGCATTGAGAGACCTATTGCAACACCAGCCTGTGAAAGAATTCCGAAACCCAGATACTTCTTGATGTTGTCTTCTGATCCACCTAATACTGCTCCGAGTCTTGCTCCGCCCATGAGTCCTGTGGTTCTGGCGGCGATATAAACTATGCCGAGAATTCCAAGGGAAGGAAGAGAGGCAAGATCAAGGTGTGCGCCTGCAAGGAAGAAGAACGGGATGAACAGGAAGGGCATCCAGGTTCTCAACTGGCTTACCAGTGCCTTTACGGTAGCTGATGGAGTTGTATTCGTGAGCACGAAGCCCAGCATCATGCAGGTAAGTATCAGGGAAAGATGAAGCCACTGGGAAATACCCACACACAGCGCTACAAATCCAAAGATCAATGCTGGAACATCCGTCAGGGGTTTCAATCTTCTTCCAAGAACGGTGAAGATGGTTCCCAGAATTCCTCCGGCAAGTACACTTAAACCGATTTCCGCCGCAGGGTTCAGTACGGATTCCATGAGACCCGCTGCGGACGAAGGATCCAGAATGTTCCTGGCTGCGGCACTTGCGAAGCCGAAAATAACTATTGCCAGACCATCGTCAAAACCAACCACCGCATACAGAGCGCTGGTGAGTTTACCCCTGGCTCCGTACTCCTGAATTACGGCAACGGTTCCAGCAGGTGCGCTTGCAGGAGCAAGGGCGCCGAAAATAAGGGCCATGGGCAGATCGCCTGTAAGAAGCCATATGGCACCTGCAACAACGAGGAAAGCAGCGAAGGACTCGGCAATGATTATGTAAATGATACTTCGTCCCAGCTTCTTGAGCTCTTTGATGTTCAATTCGCTGCCGATGCTGAAGGCAACGAACCCAAGGGCTATGTCGGTGAGAAAGCCCAGTGAATCCGTGTGTTCCCTGGAGATCACATTGAGTACCGAACCTCCAAGAACGACACCCAGAATCATGTATCCCACAAGAGAGGGAAGACTTAATTTTCTCACCAGTCTGCCTGCGTACAGGGAAAGAACAACGGCTCCGCCCAGAAGGGCGATAAGAGGTAATGATGTGTGAGACATACTAAAAATCCAGCGAACCGATAACATGATGAAGGTCGGAAACCGTCACCATTAAATCATTCTGATTCTTCAGATCACCGCAGACGTATTCCAGATTTCGCATGGTCTGGTTCAGAAGCGAACCCTGAACCACGGCGGTGATTATGCGGTTGAAAGTATTCAGCTCGCTGTTCCAGAAACCGGCGAACACGGGCATGCTGGACATATACTCCGTTGATTCGTGGGCTTCCAGCACCATTGCGCCTGTGAATTCACCCGAGGCGAACACCTGGAGGATATCGTTGAAAAGCTCTTCACTGCGAACGAACACATGAAGCATTTTCATTCCGCTGATGGGCTCGGGAGCTTTATCTGGTTCACGGTCTGCGGTTATATCCGTTAAGAAAGAAAATAGCTGATCAGCCGAATCTGCTGATCTTATGGTTTTTCGTGTGTCCGGGTTCCGGAGTAGTCTGGCCATTCCCGACAGGACCTTAAGATGTTCCCTGGGATTGTCTTCCGGTCCTATAACAAAGGGGAAGATGTCTACTTTCTCGTTGTCAGGTGCGCTGTAATCAATTTTTTTGGAAGTGGTTACAAGACCGGAAATGAACTTTTCCAAACCCTTTATCCTGCAATGGGGAACGGCAACCCCGGACCCAAGTGCAGTTGAAGCAAGTTCTTCCCTCTGCTTAAGGGCATGCAGAACCGCTTCTTTGCCGGTATTAGCAAGAAGAGGACTTTTACAGGCAAGCTCAGCCACTGTTTCAAGAAGCTGTTCCTTTCCCTTGATCTTGACATTGGCTGCCATTGTGTTTCGATCAAGGACATCGGCAATATTCATACGTACCCTCCAGAATTGTCAACGCGCACTGTATAGAAGGCGCTGTAGCCTGCTATTCCACTCCGGACAACTTAAGGATGTCCGATAAGCAGGTTACGGTTGTAACAAGTCCGGGTTCGGCAAACTCAGTCTGTTCTGCCTGCCATGTCAGCGCGCGCTTGAAAAAGAGAGCGTTAACACCGCATCCTATGGCTGGATTGATGTCGGACCTCGGGCTGTTTCCAATCATGCAGGCTTTGTCCGGTGATATACCGGAGGAGGCCAGCAGTTCTTTCATAGTATCCTCAGTTTTAATCGGTACCACCTTCAGTTCCCTGAAAAACGGGGCAATACCCGAGCGATTGAACTTGTCTCTCTGGTGATCCTCCTCGCCCATTGTGTAGACCACCATTCTCTTTTCCGCCTCGTGCATCCTCTCAAGAGTATTCAGCACACCGGGAAGCAGAACCAGGGGATGGTGCAGGAGGCAATTCGATATATATTCAATACTGTCAAGGATATATGGTGTTATTGGTGAAACTTTTTCCTCGATGATTCTTCTCAGAGTATCCATGTACGGTCTGGCTCCGTATCCGGTAATTGAGAGCCGTTCTATGTCTCTTTCGTGAACCTCTGATCTGATGAGGTCCGGCTGAAAACCGAGGCTCTCCATGAGAGCCGTAAAATCCTCTTCAGCCCTTCTGAAATACAGAGCGCTTTCCCAGAGAGTATCGTCGGCATCGAATATCCAGAGCTGGGTTTCCCTGATTTTTTCAAGGTTTATTGTTTTCATGGAGGTGAATATAACAATCCGCATAAGGGAAAACATCCAGGGGTATTCCCGAGGTTGAGTAAACAACAAAATGGCCAACTTCAGTGCCGAATGGTCACCGGGAAACCCCGACAGCATGCAATAGTTCCATAAATGTAAGCGGTACATACGATAAGAAGGATAATACGTTTCAAGTTAACAGTGATTGCTTCCGAATTCAATGCCATTATCATTGTAATCTATGAAAAGTATTGTTATAAAGCAAAATAGAAGATAACAGAAAATCAGCTGACTGACGGATTAATATGTAAACTCATAAAATATGAAGTTGCGTAAACATGAAATTCTGAAATTCATACATTGGATCCCGAAAATATTAGCGTTGACTTGGTTCATGAAACGCCTTAGGATTTTTCTGCGGGAGAGATGTTCTAGATCTTTCCTGATCAGTATGTGAATCGGCACAGCGGGCTTTCGTTCTAGGTCAGCCTGTAAAGTTAGTAAAACTACAAAAAGCGGAGGAACCATGCTTAAGGCATTTCTCGCAATATTCGTTATTTCCTTCAGCCTCATTTCATTATCATGCGGGGGAGAAGAGCCTGCTCCCGTTACCGATGAATCTGCTGCGGATACCATGGCTGAGACGGCTGTTACGGAAAACATTCCCATTGAGAATGTTGATATTTATGCTGAAGCTCCACAGGTAAAGATCGGATATGTGAAGCAGGATCATCACTCAGCTGTTTTCGTTGCAGCACTTCGCTACCGGATGATGCATGAACTGTACCCGGTTTATCTGGTTCCACTCGGGGAGGCATACTACGCTCTCATCAAGGATAATGAGAAGATAGCAGAGATAGAATTCATACAGTCCCAGGGTGCCATAAACGTTCCCAATAACATGCAGGCAGGTCTTTTCGATATCGGTTTCGGCGGAGTGGTACCCTTTATGTCCAGCATCGATCAGGGAAATGAAATCCGCATTATCGCACCACTTCACCAGAGGGGCGATATGCTCGTTGTTGCCGCTGACAATGAATCAGTTAACGATTGGGACAGTTTCATAAACTGGGTCAACTCATCGGAGGAACCTGTAACCGTAGGGTTCAAGAGCCCCAAAGCAGTGGCCCTTATCATTTTCCAGAGCGCCCTTGCCGAGGCGGGTGTAAGCTACGCTATGGCCGGCGGGAATACGGATAATGCCGCGGTAATACTCTATAACGCTCAGGGGCAGCCCAACTTGAATCCAGCACTGCAGGAGGGTCTTGTGGATGCTTACGTATCCAATAATCCGGCCTGTGCCATGGCAGAATACAACGGTATAGGCAAATGCGTAGCAGAATTGTCGATGCTGCCTCCGGGGGATTTCGAGAACCATCCCTGCTGCGCCATAGCAGCAACTTCCAGTGTTATATCATCGAATCCCGCAGAGGTCGCTGCAATTCTGGAGCTTTTCGCCTACTCCACAGAGTTCATAAATGAGAATCCGGAGGAAGCGGCCGCTGCGGCATCGGAGTGGATCGGGACTCCTGTTGAGGTTGAGGAGATATCCATGGCAACCAGCCTTTACGACATGAAGGTAACCGAAGACTGGACCTGGAACATGGGCCTTATACTTGATCACATGCGTACCCTGAACAGTTTCACAGGACCGCTTGCCCAACCGGACAATGCAGCCGCCATGGAACTGATCACAGATTTCAGCCTTCTTCCAGAAGAATACAAGTAAGACTGAAAAGGGTATTGAACCCCATGGATCTCTTTTCTGAATTGCTCCGGAAGGTCAGGAATAACCTTCCGGGGTTCATTCTTCCAGTTCTGCTGCTGCTGCTGTGGTATGCGGCGGGAGATGGAATTTCGCTTCCAGCACCGGGCAAAGTGGCTGGAATAATTCTTCACCCGGGAAGGGACCTGCTGGCAAGCGGTTCTCTTCTCTGGAACACGGGAATCAGCCTTGTCAGGGTAATAATGGGATTGATTCTGTCGGTGGCGGTGGGTACTCCCCTTGGTTTCATGATGGGGGAAAGCGAGAGATTCAGAAAATTCACCTCTGTGATCACGGAACTGGCAAGGCCTCTTTCCCCCCTGGCCCTTCTTCCCCTCTCAATCATCGTTTTCAAGGACACCAACCTAACTGATGTATTCGGGCTGGATCAACTTAAGTATTCGCGTAACATACTTAATGAACTTCAGTTAGGTATGATATTCATTCTTGGTTGGGGCGGTGTATTCCCTGTGATCCTGGAAACCATGCACGGTGTCCGAAGCGTCAGGAGCGTACACTTAGAAGCGGCACGTGTTCTGGGTGCTGGAAGATTCTTCACCTTCAGGCATGTTCTTCTTCCGGCAGCTCTGCCGGATATTTTCACCGGATACAGAATGGCGGTGGGAAGATGCTGGATGGTGATCATTGCGGCTGAGATGCTGCCCGGAACCAATTCAGGAGCCGGATACCTTTTGAGATACTCTTATCAGCTATCGAGGCTGGATGTTATGCTGGCCTGCATTTTCGTTATTGCACTGATCGGTCTTTTGTTTTCCAGGGGGCTGGAGCTTGCCGGGGAAAGACGCCTCCGACTGAGAACGGGGGAGAGGTAGTGTCATTCAAAACCGAAGGACTTGTAAAGCGCTATAAAACTCACGGTGAAAGCACTTTTACGGCACTGGGCCCTCTGGACCTGCAGGTTGAGCCCGGGGAGTTCCTCTGTCTTCTGGGGCCAACTGGCTGCGGTAAAACAACTCTGCTCAGATTGCTTTCAGGTCTTGAGGAGCCGGATGAGGGGTATTTCGACACCGGTGATTCCCGCCTGGGCTACGTGTTTCAGCAGGGTGCTCTTTTTCCCTGGATGACTGTGGAATCAAATGTGATGTTTCCCCTGAGAGCCAGGGGAGTCAGCCGGCTGGAAGCCCTGGAGAGAAGCCGTTCATTTCTTGAGAAAGTTGGCCTCACCGCATTCAGGAAGAGCTATCCCCACGAGCTCTCAGGTGGAATGCAGCAGAGAACGGCCCTAGCAAGGGGCCTGGTAACTGAGCCCGAACTGCTTCTTCTGGATGAGCCCTTTGCGTCACTGGATGAGAGAACCGGGATAATACTGCAGGATATGGTCCATGATCTATGCAGAAGACTATCCACCACTGTCATCTTCGTTACGCACAGTATAGAAGAAGCCGTTTATCTGGCGGACAGAATCGTAGTTATGGGCCACAGCCCCGGCAGAACGGTGAGAGACGAAAAAATCCCCCTTGAATGGCCCAGAGACCGTATGTCCGAGTCTTTTACGGAAATTCTGCTCTCCTTCAGACGAACATTCGAAGAGCTTGTGGACCCAGCCTATCGTCCTTTGCGGAGATGAAGGAACAGCAGAAGACAAATTGTGTCCAGGGACACAAGGGTGGCCAGAGTCTGTCCGTCGCCGTAGTTGTTGATCCCGAACGCAAACCTCAGTATTAAAAAAACAAGAGTACCCATATACCCACCTCCAGGGTAATGACCAATGCTGATGAACCGCCTGTTTGCATTATATTAAAAGTCTTCATGAAAGAACACACACTGGATGAAGGGCGGATTCGCAGACTTGGACGGGCGTATAGACATTTCCGGAAGGAGCCTCTCCTTTTTCGGAAAGTTCACTGTTAAGGATCTTGGCAGGGTGACGAAGGCTCTTGAAGAGATTCCCCCCGGCGAAGCATTCCTTGATTTCCAGCATTGTGACACCATGGACAGCGGCATTGCCTCCAGGATCTGGTCTTTTTACGACAACAGGAAGAGGAAGGGCAAAAGGGTTCATCTAAGAAATACATCTCCGGACCTGACTGCTATCTTCGACAGGTTCGAGGAGATAGACAAGATCCCTCCTCCATTCGGCTCGAAGAAGACCCTGAAGTATCATTTCGCAGATATTGGTGACAAAGTAGCTGAATCGTGGTATACCGTTGCGGGACTCTTCAACTTCACCACCAATGCGTTCAAATCACTTTTCTCAAGTAAATTCCGTGGCTCCATGACAGCCTATTACATGGAACAGACCGGAGTGATGGCGGTGCCAATCGTCGTTACTCTGAACTGGCTCATGGGTGTGGTTCTCGGGTATCAGGCAGGTTATCAGATGAGTCAGTTCGGGGCAGAGCTGTTCATGCCGGCGCTTCTTGCATACAGCATCTGCTGGGAAATCGGGCCAATGATGACCGCTGTTCTGGTGGCAGGAAGGTCAGGCTCGGCCTTCGCCGCGGAGATAGGAACCATGAAGGTGCGTCAGGAGATAGATGCCCTTGAGGTTATGGGTTTCAATCTGTACGGCTATGTGGTTACACCGAAGATGATCGCCCTTTTCGTGGTGATGCCCCTTCTTGTTACCGTTGCTAATTTCGCTGGTATGGCAGGGGGGCTCGCGGCTGGGGGAATGTTCCTTGGGATGCCTCCCGAGGTTTACATAGCGGAAGCCAGGAAGGCACTTATTCCATTCGACCTTTACTGGGGAATAATCAAAAGCATTTTCTATTCTTCCATAATCGCCATAACGGGTTCATATATGGGGATGCGCGTCAGAGGCGGACCTGCCGCCGTGGGAAAAGCTACCACATCCGCCGTTGTGGTAAGCATTTTTCTCGTGATACTGGTTGATGCCCTTCTCTCACTTGTTTTCGTACATCTCAGACCGGGGCTCACCTTATGAGGGACAGAATAATTCAGGTGGAATCCCTCACCGGCGGGTATGACGAGCAGCTGGTGCTCCAGAACGTAACAATGGATGTGTTCAAAGGTGAAGTCCTTGTGATAGTCGGCAGGAGCGGCTGCGGAAAATCCACCATAATGAGATATCTCATAGGGCTTATGAAGCCTCTGAAGGGAAGAGTGCTCTTCGACGGCAAAGATATATGGCACAGCCCGGAAACCATGAAGAATGCACGCAGGAGGTGGGGTGTGCTCTTTCAGTCGGGAGCCCTTCTCGGAAACCTCACGGTGCTGGAGAACGTAATGCTTCCAATGGCAGAGTTTACAAAACTCACAAGACCCGAGATGACAGATGTGGCAATGAGCAAACTTGAAATGGTGGGCATGATACACGCAGCCTATGAGATGCCCCTAGAGATATCCGGAGGAATGCAGAAAAGGGCCGCACTTGCCAGGGCAATGGCCCTGGACCCGGAGGTGCTGTTCTTCGATGAACCTTCAGCCGGTCTTGACCCTGTGACCAGCGCTGAGTTGGACAGAACCATTCTTTCGGTGAATAAAAGCCTGGGAACCACACTTATCATCGTGACCCATGAACTGGCAAGCATATTTGCCATATCCGACAGAGTGGTTATGCTTGACCCTGATGAAAAGGGGATAATCGCCACTGGAGAGGTGAAGACCCTGGCAGAGAAGTCCGATGACAGGCGGGTGCTTGACTTTTTCGGCAGAAAGACGGGAGATTAGCCATGGCACTCAGGGCCAACAGGTTCAGACTGGGGATCTTTTTCGTACTGGTAATGGGTGTGTTCATTGCAGCCATATTCTGGCTTGTGGGAGGGTTTTCCAGAGCCGAGAGCACAAGCTATGCCTGTTACTTCGGCTGGAGTGTCGGCGGTTTGAACGTGGGTACTTCCGTTAACTACAACGGTGTGCCTGTCGGATCCGTCACATCCATCGAGATCGCGCCTGACGGCAGGCTGGTGAAGGTGGTTCTCAGGATAGAGGATGAAAAGTTCAACGTTGACAGTACCATAGTGGCCTCCCTCTACATTACCGGTATTACCGGTCTGCGCAATGTTAATCTTGAGAGTCTTCCCGTTTCCTCTGCAAGGCTGTGGACCCAGGATCAGCTCTCCTTCGAGTCCGACATGCCGGTGATCCCCGTTCAGTCCGGCACCATGCAGTCCGTTACAACCGGACTTAACCGGGTTTTCGAGATACTGGAACAGGTGGACGCCAAGACCCTTAACGACCAGGCAATACTGGCGCTGACAAGGATCAACAGAATACTTGAGACCATCGAATGTGACTCACTGAGCTGCCGGATATCCGGTACCATTGACAACATCGATAATCTTCTTGTTACCTATAATCAGCTCGGGATTGAACTTACAGCTGCCGCCAGGGATATCAAGGATGACATAGATCCCCTTATTTCCGACATCCATGAGTTTACCGAGAAACTTTCCGAGCTCTCCGCCCTTATGGAATACCTGGCGGATGATCTTGAAGATACTTTCAACGACACCGGCACCATACTCCACGAATTCAGTGTGCTTCTGCCGAGGGTCAACAGAATGCTGGAAGGCTTTTCAGCCGGTTCCGGCGGAGAGGATATATGGCAATGAATCTGAAAACTGTGCTCACCGCATCTGTCATTCTTGCCGTCACCGGCTGTATCACCGTCAACGTTCCCCTGGGAGGAGGGGAGACCGTTCCATCGTACCAGTGGACCCTGAGATGGGAGCCTCCATCTGAAACTCACAGGGCTGGTTCATTCGACTACCCCATCAGAGTAAAGGACCTGGACGCAGCAGGGAGCTATCAGCTCTCGGGGATGGTAGTCAGAAGGGAAGACGGGACCATCCGTGAGAGCAGTGACAACAGGTGGGTATCCCGCCCGGGAGCAATGCTCAGTGATATGCTCTCCAGGGACTTGTTCCTGGCCGGAGGTTTCCCCGGAGTATTCAGAACAGCTGCCAGTATCAATGAAATTGCTACCCTGGAGGGTTATGTCAGGGAATTCGGAGCACAGCGTGTTGACAGTACCACCTGGATTGCGGTTCTGGACGTTGATGTTACCCTTATGGGCAACAGAGGAATGGAAATTCTCCTGCAGAAGAACTACAGATATCAGAGAAGGATGCCTTCACCGGGTTTCATGGAACTTGCCGATCAGCTTTCTGTTCTGGCTTCAACCTGGTCAGATGCCGTTCGCAGTGATATCTACGCGGTTCTTTCCAACTGAGAAGCGGAGATCCTTTTGAAACTGTTCGGGAAAAAAAACAATAAGACAGGTAGTTACACCAGGGTTACTCCACCCTTCGACAACATGAACAACTTCGTGGTGGTTGTGCTTGACAGCTGCAGGTACGATACGTTCATGGAGGCATCTCCCTCCTCGATAATGAAACTGGGGGAAACCGAAGCAAGATACAGCTATGCAAGCTGGACAGCACCTTCCCACTACAATCTGCTCATGGGTCTCATGCCCCATACAAGCCCTGCAGGTGTTTTTGCCAGCGAGTACTACAAGCATGATTTCGTGAAGTACAATGAGAGGCTGGGAGCGAAGAACATAGAATTCAAAAGCCTGGTTCCAAGACTATGGCTTCCGGATTTTCTAAGGGACACCCTTGGATACAGAACCCATGCCATGGTTTCTCTCCCTGTTCTGAACAGCATGACTCCGGTTAACAGGGGTTTCGACACATTCAGGCTCATGGACAGGCACAACGACATGAACGCAATGCTGGATTTCATGACTTTCCCTGAAGACAGGCCCAGTTTCTATATGCTTAACGTTGGGGAAACACACTACCCCTATGCAAGGCCTACGGAAGCTGAGAACCAGTGGCCGAGAATCAGTGGAGTTCACGGAGTGTTCAAGCATCTGGACGACAGCCTCATCGACGGCTGCATCGAGGAAAGCACCTCAGGAGGACGCTTCTTCGATTCATCCGAGATGGAGATGCTCAAAGCCAGGCAGGTGGATACTGTGCAGTATATCGATACCGTTTTTGAAAGGCTTTTCGATATTGTTCCAAAGAACACGTGGATAACGGTTACCGCCGATCACGGCGAACTGTTCGGTGAAGAGGGCTATTTCGGTCATGGCCCCATTTTTTCGGAGAAGGTATTCCAGGTGCCCTTCCTGGAAGGTAAACTGCGTTAAGGAAGAAAAATGTCAGAACAGAAGAAGATGAAATTCAAAGCTGAAACCAGAAGAGTACTCGATCTTGTTATCAACAGCCTCTATTCCCACAGGGACATTTTCCTCAGGGAACTGATATCCAACTCCTCGGATGCCATAGACAGGCTCAGGTATCTTGCACTGGATGATCCGGATCTCACCGGAGACGGTTACGCTCCCGAGATAGTCATATCAGCTGATGAAAAAACACTTACCATTACGGATAACGGAACTGGAATGAATTCCGCTGACCTGCAGGAAAATCTCGGCACCGTTGCTTCCTCGGGGACACTGAAGTTCCTGGAGGAGGCTGCTTCCAATTCCCTGAAGCCTGAACTCATAGGCCAGTTCGGTGTGGGTTTCTATTCCTCTTTCATGGTGGCGGACAAAGTCACCGTGAAGAGCCGTAAAGCCGGCGAAGACAGCTGCTGGATATGGGAAAGCGACGGTTCCGAGGAATACACCATCCAGGAAACCACGGGGCTTCCCTTCGGCACTTCGGTTATCCTTCATCTGAAGGAAGATGCCGGAGAGTATCTGGAGAACTGGAAGATAGAATCCCTCGTAAGGCATTACTCAGACTTCGTCAGCAATCCGGTTTACCTTCTGAAGAAAGATGAAGACGGCGAAACCAGAGAGCAGGTCAACACAGGTACACCTGTATGGCTGAGGAATCCTTCCGATGTGGAAGAAAGCGAGTACAACAGCTTCTATTCCCATCTTACCCATGATCACTCGGATCCAATGGACCGCTTCTGGTACCACGGGGAGGGTGTTACCGAGTTCTACGCCCTGGTTTACATACCATCGGACAGGGGAATGGAATTCATGATGCCGGATCGTCGTCCGGGGCTCAGCCTGTATGCGCGTAAGGTTATGATAATGGAGCGGGCGGACAAGATCCTTCCCCAGTACCTTCACTTCCTCAGGGGAGTGGTGGAGAGCCCGGATATCACCCTTAACGTTTCCAGGGAAATGCTTCAGCAGGACAGGGTACTTCGGACCATAAGCAAGGCACTTACGAGAAAGCTTCTGGATCACCTTATGGAGATGATGGAGGAAAGCCCCGGGAAGTACAGAGATTTCTTCCTGAAGTACGGTGATTTCCTGAAGGAAGGCGTCTACTCGGATCACGAGAGACGCGATGAACTGGCGGAACTTCTTCTCTTCCACGCAGGCGGCAGTGAAGACCCGGTTTCTCTTGCATCCATCTGCGAGAACATCCCTGAAGACGGAGTGATCAATTATCTGGCTGGTTCTTCCCTGGATGAGCTCAGGCGTTCTCCCTATCTGGAATCCGCCGGAGCGGGGAGCAGTGTTCTTCTTCTCCACGGCCCGATTGACCTTCTTGCCCTGGAAGCCCTGGGTGAATTCAAGGGAAGGAAACTGGTGAACCTGGCAAGTGAAGCACAGGAGAAGGACCTGTCCCAGGAAGAGAAAGATGCAAGGGCCAGGGCGGAAAAAGAGCACGGAGATCTGATCGACTCCCTGAGAAAAATCCTTGCTGACAGTGTATCCGGCGTGAGGTTTTCACCCAGACTCAGGGAGACGCCCTGCATCCTGGTTTCTTCTCAGGATGATCCCGGTGAAATGATGAGAATGATGATGAAGGCAATGAATCATGATGCGCCTGAATCGAAGAAGATCCTCGAGCTGAATCCTGCTCATCCCCTTACCGCTTCGCTGGAAAAGTTCAGACTTACAGCCCCGGAAGAGGACTTCAGAAGACGGGCAGGCATGCTTCTCGAGCTTGCAAGGGTGCTTTCAGGCGCAAAACCGGGTAACCCGGTGGAATTCGGAAGGTTCATAGCGGAACTGATGACCACCTAAGCCTTTCAGGAGGGCCTGTGAAATATCTTGCAATCGCGCTTGCCTCGATCCTTCCAGCCATCGGGTGGCTATGGTATTTGTATCGCACCGACAAGTACGAACCTGAACCCAAGAAGCTTGTTTTCAGAACGTTCTTCCTTGGGGTTCTCTTCGGAATTGCCCTGGGTACCTCTTACACCGGCCTTCCCTATCCCTGGGGTCCCGCAAGGTATTCAGCGGTTATCTGGGCTCCACTTGTGGAGGAAACGGGAAAGTTCCTGATAGTCTTCTGGACGGTTTTCAGGAACAGGAACTTCAATGAACCTGTTGACGGAATTGTCTATGCTGCCTCAGCAGCGCTGGGATTTGCAGCCTGCGAGAACGTCTTCTACGTCATGTCAGGATGGAGCGTAGCGGCTGGCACCGGGGTTTTCACACTTCTTGCAAGGTCTGTTTTCAGCGTACCCGGGCATGCTCTTTTCTCGTCTTTCTGGGGCGCGGCCCTCGGATACGCCGCCGGCAGACACGGTGTCAAACCGTATCTGGCGGTTGCAGCGGGTCTTCTTCTTGCCATGACAGCACATGGTCTGTTCAACTGGCTGAGTATGGAGCAGACCTTCGGCGGCCTTCTGTTCATAGTTTTCGTTGTTCTCCTATGGAGACTGGTCTACACCAGACTGATAGTTACCGCAGTGAATGCTTCTCCATACCGTTCAGATGAAAATTAACAAACTGGCAGGTCCCTTGAGAAAGGGAGCCGTGCTCCTGTTTTTATTCTCGTTCGCAGGCATCACTGCTCTGGTGATAGCCGCCGGTGGGGGAGAGTCTCTGAAGGCCTTTCAAGCACTCAGCCCTGTTTACATAGCAGCGGGACTTGTGCTTGTAGCCGTGGATCTTTTTCTGGGCGGCATCAGAAATCACATATTCGTCAGAAGGATCAAGCCCGGTACCGGTTTCATGCTCAGCTTCAGGGCAAATGCCGCCA
>CAZNFQ010000026.1:0-26753 GCA_964571965.1 uncultured bacterium
CCTACGATCCCCATGAACCGGGTGTACCGGTCCTTGATGCCATAGGTTCAGTTACACCTCCCTTTACAGTGGACTGGAGCGATGCTTCAGACGCAGACTACTACACCCTCCAGAGACTGGACGGCTATCAGGTGCTTCTTGACGATACAGGAGACAGCGGTCCCTTCGACAGGGTCAACTGGATCATGACCTCTGCCCAGTATCACAGTTCACCCCAGTGCTATGTTTCCAACGGCACCGGCTCAATGACCTGGCAGGAAACCGTAACGGTTCCCGCAGGCGGTGGAGCAAGGATAAGCTTCTGGTCCATGCAGAACATCACTCCTGAGAGTTATCAGGGTGCTTTCTCATACAGCCCCGACGCCGGGGCCAACTGGTACTACCTGCAGACCTTCGGCAGGAATGACATGAACTGGCGTTTCAATGTGCACGAACTGGACGAGTTCCAGGGTGAAACACTGATGTTCCGCTGGGAGAGCTATGGAAGCAGCTCATCCTGCAAACTCTATATAGACGACATCAAACTGGATGTATGGGATTCCAACTCCATTCAGGCAGACGATATCGCATCTTCCCAGTACACGGTTACCGGAGTTGCCGACGGCGAGCACTGGTTCCGTGTATGGGCAGTGGATGATTCCTTCGGACCTGGATGGCCTTCAGAGCCTGTGCAGGCCATGGTCAGCGGGTCTTCAGCAGAGGACTTTTCAGAGGGGGTTTCCCCGGCGGTATCCTCAATGGGCATAGTCACTCCCAACCCGGTTACCGGCGCTGCGGTGATCCCTGTTTCCATTGCCCCATGTGATCTTGGCACAGCATCACTGACGGTTTTCGATCTTTCCGGAAGAACCGTTGCTGATCTTTCTTCATCGCTGACTGACAGCGGTTTTGCCAACGTTCTCTGGAACACCGCAGGCGTGCCTTCAGGGGTTCACTTCGTGAGACTTGAAACCGGCTCCGGAGTTGCAACCTCAAGAGTAATCGTAGCAGGGGAATAGCACGTTAAATTGACGGGGAGGATTCCAGGGTGAAAGTTAAATGCACACAGTGTGGAGCTTTCATCGCTGTAACCTCCCCGGATGCATATGCCAACTGCTCCTACTGCGGAGCAAGGGCCATAATTAAGGGTTTTACAGGTCAAAGCTATCTTCACCGTCCGGTTCTTTCGGAACAGGATGCCATTCGGCTTTTCCCTGTGGGTGAGGTTGCTTCTGCATCCATCTACTGGTTTCCCTACGATCCCGAGGATCTTTCATCAGTGTTTACCCAGCCCTATCCGGAGATGGAGGCCTATGTGCCTCCGGCGGCTGACAGAAGAATATGGGATGAGCAGTCAGCCCGGGGTAAAGTAATACCCGTGGACCCTGAACTGATCGGAGAGCAGGGTGTGATCTACCATCCTTTCTGGGTTCTCATTGTCTCTTCATCCGGTCAGGGATTCATAGTAGACGCGGTCAGCGGTAAGATCCCTGGCGCCAGACCCGAGCCTTCCGTGAAATTCGATCCCTTTTACTGGGCCTTCAGGGCATTCGGCCTGGGTGTTATTCCATCTCTTCTGATTTTTTTCCTTCTCAGGAACCTGTCCATATTCTGGGCTTCTGTTCTTGCAATGGCCGCCGCGGTTTATGCCCCGGATATCTGGAACAGATTGCGCAGGAAAAACCTTGAGTGATCTTCTTACCCTGCAATGTCCCTCCTGCGGGGGACTTTTGAAAACAAGTGAGGGAAACACCAACACCAGGTGCTCTCACTGTGATACGCCCCTTCTGCTTCAGGGTATCGTCAAACGCTACATCATTGAATCCGAAACCGGTGCCACCGGGGTAATCCGGTCTGTAGGAAGAAAACTCGAGGAGGTTTCCAGGGGGGTTTTCAACAGGTGCAGGGTGGGGAAACCCTTTCTTTCATACGTGCCGTTCTGGCTTATTTCATGCAGGGTGGACGGTTATGTTTTCGGTGTAAAACCTGTGTACAAGGAGAGACAGATCAAAACCTTTGCCGATAACGATGGCGGAGGAGCACAGACTGCAATTGTGAGGACCATCAAGCAGAGGAAGGGTATCAGGGCAGAAGAGCACCAGATAAGCAATGAGATAGACATGATAGTCAGTGCAGCAAATCTGGAGCCCCTGGGAATACCGTCACTGGGGAAAAACTCGCAGATGGCCCTGTCCGGAATGGTTCTGGGCAGGTCCGGTTCCAGACTTCCTCTGAAGGTATTCGACTCGGAGCATCTCCCTGCGGAAGCTCATGTGGTTGATCCGGCTGTGTCCATTGCCCAGGCCCGTCAGGAATCGGAAGAATATGTCAACAGACTCTGTGGAGGCGTGGGGGTGGGTCTTGAACAGCGTTCCATGTACCTTGCGGTAACAGGTTCCAGGGAGCGGCTTATACATTATCCCCTGTGGACGGTTGACTACTCCCTCGGGAACAGACACTTCAGAATAGTCGTTGACGGTGTAAACGGTGAAGTGCTGCGTGGAACTTTCCCGGCAGATTATGAACACTGGAAGAAAGTTACCGGAATACTGGGAAGCATATGGGCTGGCCTGCTGCCTCTTATTCTGCTGGTTATCTTCTCTGGATTTCTTTCTGTGGGACCGGTGCTGATGTTTTTCATCCTCTCTCTCTGGGGACTTGGAGCCGTTTCTCTGAGATTTCTGAACATGGCCGGGAAGAATGCGGGAAAGGACAGTCACCTGTGAGGGTCACGAGGCTTGTATGCAGTTCATGCGGAAGCTTTCTCAGGGGGCTTGGTACCGATGTTATATTCGTCTGCGCCAACTGCGGAGCCGGCTGGCTGGGCGGGGAAACCGGTTTAAAACCCCTTCCCATACAGCAGAGGGCAAGATCCGGCGAAGGGATCCCCATGCCTTTCTGGAGGGTGAGTGCAGCGGTGCACGTACTTAAAAGAACAGTTAGGAATGAATTCACTTCCACCATACTCAGGTTCAATAGTAAGTACGATGATGAGGTGCTTAAGGGGAAGACCCGTGAGACGGGAGGTATCTCGGAAAGGCGGGAGTTTCTGTTCCCGGCTTTTTCGGTTAACGGACTGCCCGGGATAGGGGTCAGTCTTTCTGAAAAACTGTCTGAACTCCCTTCTGTCCTTGAAGGTTCCCGGAAGTATCCCGAGGTATGCGGCGGCTCTATTTCCCGGAAAGATGCAGAGGTCCTTGCACGCTGCGTTGCAGTGGGGCAGGAAACAGAGAAATCGGACTGGCTTGCAGAGATCCAGCTTGTGCTTTCCGCGGTCAGGAGTTCCATTGTGATCCTTCCCTGTACCCAGGAGGTGGAGAAAGTTCACATAGCTGACACAGGGGTCAGTTTTTTCAGGAGATGCGTGACGGACTGGGACCGGATAATCGAATTCTCAGCAGGAGAAGCTTGACCTTGGCTGTAATACATTCTAAACTAATCAAGTTGTTTGAACTCATAAAAAAGGAGAACACCCATGTCCGGACACAATAAATGGAGCACCATAAAACACAAGAAGGGCAAGGCTGACGCCGCCAGGGGAAGGATATTCTCCAGACTTGTCAAGGAGATATCAGTGGCGGCGAGGCAGGGCGGCGGCGATCCCGAGATGAACCCGAGACTCAGGGTTGCCGTGGACACCGCCAGAAGTCAGAACATGCCCAATGACAACATCGAACGGGCAATCAAGAGGGGAACCGGCGAGCTGGAGGGGATCACCTATGAGGAGATGGTCTACGAGGCCTACGGCCCCGGAGGTGTCGCAATAATCATAGAGGTTCTCACCGACAACAAGAACCGGTCTGCAGCAGAGATAAGACATCTTCTGACGAAGGGAGGCGGCAGCCTGGGATCGAAGAACAGCGTTGCCTATCTCTTCAGCAGGGAAGGTCAGATAACCATAGACGCGGCTTCCCATACGGAGGATGACGTTCTTGAAGCCGGTCTTGAGGCCGGTCTTGAAGATGTTCAGGTTCAGGAAGACATGATTATTGCCACATCGGCTCCCGATGACGTTTTCGAGGTGAAGAAGACCCTGGAGAAAGCGGGGATCAAGGTGGATTCCGCGGAAGTTACCAAGGTTCCCTCGAATACGGTGGTTCTCCAGGGTAAAGATGCAGAAAAGGCAATGAAGCTCCTTGAATCCCTTGAGGAACACGATGATGTTCAGGCCCTCTATTCCAACTTCGACATGGCGGAGTAATTGTCCGAAAGGATAATACTGGGAGTTGACCCCGGGCTGAACATTACCGGTTTCGGGGTCATTGCAGCTTCTGGCGGTAAAGTGAGACTCATTGAAGCGGGAACCATCAGGACAGCAGCTTCAGATCCTCTGACTCCAAGACTGACCGAGCTTTACCTGGGCATTGCCAGTGTAATAGAAAGCTACGATCCTGTGGTAATGGGCCTTGAAAAGATCTACTCCCACTACAGGCATCCCACAACCGCAATAATCATGGGGCATGCCAGGGGTGTTTTGTGTCTGGCAGCCGGACTGAACGGGATCAGGGTCAAATCAATGCCTGCAAGCAGGGTAAAGAAAGCTGTTACCGGCAATGGAAGGGCAAGCAAGATACAGGTTAACGGAATGGTCCGCAGGATACTTGGAATAAAGGAGGAGCTTAAACCGGTTGATGTAAGCGATGCCCTTGCCGTAGCTCTGGCCCTCTACGAGGAGGAAAAACGTGTTTGAGAGTATAAAAGGACGTGTGAAGGGAACCGATGGATTACAGATCATCATGGAAACAGGTCCTGTTACTCTGAGCCTTCTTGCACCCGGCTACTTCATCAGGAACGTTGTTCCCGGTGAAATGTCCCGTCTGTATCTTCTTTTTCAGATCCTTAACGAGGGGAACCGCGGCGTTCCACTTGCGGTTGCCTTTCCCACAAGAGAAGACAGAGAGTTTTTTCAGAGGTTCATCAGTGTTTCCGGTATAGGTATAAGAGCCGCCGCAAAGGCTATGACAATACCTCCTCCGGAGCTTGCCGGGGCAATTGCCTCCGGTGATCTGGCAGTGCTTAAATCATTGCCGGGTATAGGAACTTCAAGGGCTAAACAGATCGTAGCCAAACTGCAGGATTCCTTCAGTAAAATGGAATACGTTCAGGCAGCCTCTGTCCGTCCGGGCAGCGCAGCCGACGCAAGGGCAATTCTGGAACAGCTGGGCATTCCCGCCTCGGAAGCGTCCTCATTGGTGAACAGGGCCGTAGAGGAAACCGGTACTGATGCCTCTCCCTCGGAAATCGTACGGGCAGCAATGAAGGCGAGGGAGTAATATGGCCCTGGAATCTGTTATAAGGGGAGGCGAAACCCCCGCAGAGGAGAGAGAGTTTACCTCTCTGAGGCCAAGGGATTTTTCTGAGTACATAGGCCAGAAAAGAATAATAAAGAATCTGAAAATAGCAGTACAGGCAGCGCGGGAGAGGGGGGAACCCCTTGACCACCTGCTTTTCCACGGTCCGCCGGGTCTGGGAAAGACAACATTGGCTCATGTAATTGCCGCAGAAATGGATGCCGAAATAGTTTGTACCTCAGGTCCTGCTCTGGAAAGGCCTGCAGACCTGGTAGGAATTCTAACCAACCTGTCCAGGGGGGATGTTCTTTTTATAGACGAGATACACAGGCTTCCAAGGATAGTGGAGGAATACATCTATCCTGCCATGGAAGATTTCCAGATTGACATGGTGATAGACCCGGGACCCCATGCGAGAACGGTGAAGCTCGAGCTGAGTCACTTTACCATAATCGGTGCAACTACCAGAGCAGGACTGATCACAGGTCCCCTGAGAGACCGCTTCGGATTCTCGATGCATCTTGAATTTTACGACACGAATGAACTCTGTACGATCATTCGACGGTCAGCTGGAATACTGGAAGCCGGTATAACCGGTGAGGGATCGAATTCTGTAGCCATGCGTTCCAGAGGAACTCCCAGAATTGCCAACAGGCTTCTTAAAAGGGTTCGTGACTACGCCCAGGTGATGCGCAGAGATTCCATTGACGAAGTCACAGCCATCGAAGCCATGGATATAAACGGTGTCGACGAGGCCGGTCTCGACCGTCTGGACAGAGACTACCTTTCAGTGATAATCAAACACTACGGAGGTGGTCCAGTTGGCGTATCGGCAATTGCCGCAACACTTAACGAGGAGAGGGACACTTTGATAGACGTGGTGGAACCATTCCTTCTCGCCAGGGGTTTTCTGAACAGGACCAGCAGAGGCAGGATTGCCACAGGAATCGCATACCGCCATCTAGGATACACCAGAGCAGGGCAGGAGGAACTTCCCCTTTGAGCAGGCTTATAATGCTGCACATATGCTGCGCTCCATGCGCTACTGCTGTTGTGGAAAAGCTCAGGGAAGATGATTTTGAGGTCCGGGGATATTTCTATAATCCCTCCATCCATCCGTGGAAGGAGTTTCAGAGACGGCTGAATGCTCTGGACACATGGGCATCCGATTCTGATCTTACGGTGGACTGTTTCAGGGAGTACCCTCTGGAGGATAACGTTAAAATGCTTCTTGCCGCAGAGAACAGATGCCTTGCCTGTTTTTCCGACAGGATGAACGAAACCGCTGCAGAAACTGCCCGTATGGGGCTTAAGTCTTTTACCACAACATTGACGGTAAGCCCTTACCAGAACCGGGAACTCATCAGAAAAGCCGCAATGGCAGCTGCTGATGAATACGGAGTGGAGTATCTGCATTTCGATTTCCGGGACCGTTATTTAAGATCCATCGAACTTTCCAGAGAGGCAGGTATATACAGACAGCCATACTGCGGATGCGTTTTCAGTGAGCGGGATCGCTACCTGAAGATAAAATCACCGGGAGAAAGCCATCCCCAATAAGGGTATTGACGTTATGTTTAAAGCTGAAGATAATTAAGAAGATAAGTACATACGCACGTCTGAAAAATAAAGGGGGATTTTTATGAAAGTTACTCTATTGGGTCTACTGCTTGTGTTTACGGGGGCAATGCTGGCAGCCAGTGAAACCCAGACAGACTGGCAGGGCGGACCCGGCGTTCCCGGTCCGGTCACCGACTGGCAGGACAGATTCGATGTTTCAGGGGCAATGGACTGGGATACTGAACCGGGACAGTTAAAACTCATCGTGGATAGAAGCGAAAACACAATTGCTACGGCCAACGGTCCATATTACGTAGTATCAACAGACATCGACCTTGACGGAGACATGGATGCGGCGGCTTGTGCCTATGTATCCGGAGAGATCTTCTGGGTTGAGAACACCAATGGTCAGGGAACTGCCTGGAGCAAGCATGTGCTCGGGATCATTGACACACCGAGATTTATAGCGGTGGGTGACTTCGACAACAACGGGAAAAGGGATATCGTTGTATCCAGCGACGCTGACAACGCCATCTACCTTTTCCTTTCTTTCTCCAGCTACTGGGGCGCAAGTACTGTAATAGCATCTGGATTCGATGCCAGGCAGATCAGGGCCGAGGATATTGACCAGGACGGTTTAATAGACGTTCTGGGCGTTTCCAGCTACTCCGGCGATGTGTGCTGGTGGAAGAACAACGGTACAAATAATTCATGGAACATCAACTATGTCGATGGTGCCCTTATTGGAGCATACACCTGCGATGTGGGTGACTTCAACGGAGACGGCCATCCTGACATTGCTGCAGCAAGCTACACTGCCAATGATATATGTGCCTACATTTCCCAGCCACCCTACGGCTACTCCTGGTCCAAGTACGTAATTGACACGAACTACAATAACCCGGTGTCAATAACTGCAGCCGACTTCAACAACGACGGCAGTGACGATTTTGCCATTGCTTCATCTTCCGGTTTGGGAAATCTGACCTGGTATGACTTCCTCGATTCTCAGAGTTCCTGGACAGCTCATCAGATGACCGGAGCTCAGGCTTCAGGGATTTATGACATAACTGCCCATGACATGGACGGCGATGGATATCCCGATGTGACTGCAGCAGCCTACAACGAGAACAAGATCGTATGGTGCAAGAACAGAGAATACATGGGTGAAGCCTGGGAAACCTTTTCGGTGTGCGATTTCTTTGCCGGTGCCCTTGGGGTTTCAGTAGGTGATATGGACGGCGACGATGTGCCGGACATTCTCGGCTGCGCCTATAACGGTGACAAGCTGAGCTGGTGGAGAGTTAGCGGTTTCACATCTCCAAGCATTCTTACCAGTTCAATACTGAATATCGAACCGGACGATCCCACCATGGTGGAATGGGACTACATCTACTGGGCCAAGATCACACCATCGGGAACTAGTGTGGAATTCAGACTCAAAACATCCTACGACTCTGGTAACATGGGTCCCTGGAGTTCCTGGATAACATCTAATGGAGATATTTCCACCGTCGTTGCCCAGGGGGGCAGCTTCCTGCAGTACCAGGTTCGTCTTGCCACCAGCAATCCCAACGTGACGCCTTCTCTGAAGGACGTTACAATTCTCTGGGATCCTGTGAGCATAGAGGATGAAGGTTCAGCTCCCGTGGATGGAAGAAAGGTCTGGCTGACCTCAGGAAACCCTGTATCGGGTGCTTTTTCAATCGGCTACACTGTGGATTCGCCGGGCAGGGTCAGTCTGGGCGTCTACGACATAATGGGAAGAACGGTACACTCCGTTACAGAGGGAGAAATGACCCCCGGAGTTTACTCAGCCATGGTCCCTGCTCTTCCTGCTGGAACCTATTCAATTGTCATGCAGACCGATGAAAGCATGGCTGCCCATAGGGTGGTTGTTACTCCCTGACCTCTGCAACTGATAAGGGCCCCGGGGTTTTCCCGGGGCCCTTTTTGTTTCTCTCAGCTTCGATTTACCGGAAATCAGACCGGTGCGGTAAGGTTTTCAGGTTTAACCGCGGCTACCCTTTCGCAGTAGGAGCATCTGTATGTCATCTCATCTCTGTTCTCAAGGGTGAAATGCCTTGCGGCCCCGAGCTTGTTGGTGGCGCAGTTGGGATTAGGGCATTCCATCACACCGTGAATAACGGAGGGTATGGAAATTTTTCTCTTCTCGCTGACCTTTCCGTTCCGGATAATGTTAATGGTGGCATCCGGGGCGATCAGGGCAATTGTGTCCGTTTCGCTCTTAAGCAGTATCCTGTTTTCTATCTTTACTATGTCCTTACCCCCCGGGTGTCTCTTGGATAGAAAACCAACACCTATGGTAAAGATCCCCTCGTTGCCGATACCAAGTATTTCAACCACTTTCAGTGCCATTGGAGTGGGTATGTGGTCGATCACGGTACCGTTATCTATGGCGTATACCTTGTATGCCCTGTCCATTACTCGATACCTCCCGTTACCAGACCAAGAAGAGCCTGTCTTGTGGGGACCCCGTTGTGGGCCTGTCTGAAGTAGATGGCATTGGGTGTGGCATCGACTTCTTCGGCTATTTCATCCACCCTTGGCAGCGGGTGCATCACCCGTACCTGCTCCCCCAGACTTCTTATGGTGTTTCGGTCTATACGGTAGCTGTGTGCAACATTCTTGTATTCCTGGGGATCACCGAACCTCTCCTTCTGAATCCTTGTGACATAAAGGATATCCAGCTTCATGCCTCCTGCGTCATCAGGTGATTCGGCGGTGCTGTAAGAGATCCCCTTTTCGTCCAGTTCACGGAGGATCGCAGGCGGCATCTTAAGGGAAGGTGGGGATATGAACACCATTTCAGCGTTGAACATAGACATGGCGTGGGTAAGTGAATGAACCGTTCTCCCGTATTTCAGGTCTCCCATTATGCCTATTTTCAACCCTTCAAGTCTGTTGAACTCTTCATGAATAGTGAACAGATCGAGAAATGTCTGGGTTGGATGCTGGTTGGCGCCGTCGCCTGCGTTGATCACCGGAACCGTTGCAGTTTCGCTTGCAAGTCTTGCAGCTCCCTCCACCGGATGCCTGATAACCATTGCATCGCAGTAACCGGTTACAGTTCTAACGGAGTCAGAGAAGGATTCCCCTTTTTTCTGTGAGGATGCTCCCGGGTCGGCAAAGCCGAAAACCTGACCGCCGCTTTTCAGAATTGCGGATTCGAAGGACAGCCTTGTCCTCGTGGAAGGCTCGAAAAACAGTGAAGCAACGGTTTTTCCCTTCAGGCACATCTCGTGTTTTCCCTGCTTCACCTCGGAAGATCTTCGGACGATGGTCCATAGATCATCAATGGTCATATCCCTGAGGGAGATCATGTCTCTTCCCTTAAACGAACTCACTGTTCCTCCATTCAGCCCTTGACACTGGAACTGATCACCTGAAGCTCCCTGTGTCGCACGGCGTTGATAACATCGTCCTCCGTCATTGATTCCAGGAGGGTTTCTATGAATGCACTGTCTCTCAGAAGTCTGTTGATTCTTGCAAGAACGTGAACGTGTCTGTGTGGATCGGGAAAGAGAAGCAGGAAGAAGATGGAAGTGAGTCTTCCAGAGGACTCCCCGAATGGAACCGGGTGAGGCGGTATCATCATTAGGAGCAGTTCGTTCTCCACGTACAGCCTGGCTATCTCCAGCGGATGAACCAGGGCTGCTCCGCAGCGAAGGGCGGTGGAAAGAACCTGCTCTCTTTTTTCCAGCTGCTCGCAGAGCTCTGCCTGATCGTAAACGGCACCCAGTTCCACGGCCCTTGCAGAGAGGGATCTGAAGACGGATGGTTTTGTTGATATGTGCTCCGGGAAATAAACCCGACCCCCCTGCAGGATCCGGGTGATCCCGCAGCTGAAAGGGTCAAGCCCTCCATGGTCAGCTGCGGCCATATCCGCCTTCATAAGCGTTTCAGTGGTTAGAGAACTGAAATTTTCTGAGATCCAGTTCATCACATCATCCCTGTTGTAGACCATGCAGCCCTGTTTCTGAACAGCCTTAAGCCTGCTTCCAAGCAGAGCTTTGCGCACCCCGGGAAGGCTTTCTCCCAGAAACCTGGCAATGTCCATCTCAGAGAGGAAACGGTTCAATTCTTCTGCTTTCTGTTTCATGGTTCGACTCTCTCCCGGCAATTATACTATCCCGGTAATATCCTTTGAAAGGAGTCATATGAATTCTCTTACTGAGAGGTTTGCAAGGTACGCCGGTATACATACTTCCTCAGATCCTGAAGGAAAGGGATCACCATCCTCCGAGAGACAATTCCACCTTCTCCGGATTCTCGAGAAAGAGCTTATGGAGATGGGTATGTGTGATATCCATCTGTCGAGTCAGGGTGTTCTTTATGCAAGGGTCCCCGGCGGCAGCGGTGATGAAACCATAGGTCTGATCGCCCATGTGGATACATCACCGGATTCTCCCGGTGCTGATGTGAGGCCTGTTTTTCACAGGAACTGGAATGGTGAACCGATTTCCCTTCAGAACGGTCTCTTTATCGATCCCGCAGAGTGCAATGATATTGAGAGATACATAGGAGGAACCATAATTACCTCCGACGGCACTACCCTTCTCGGTGCTGACGACAAGGCAGGCATTGCCATTATCATGGAGGTATGCAGCTGGCTCATTAACCATCCGGATATGCAAAGACCTCCCGTTTCCATTGCATTTACCCCTGATGAAGAGGTGGGAAGGGGTATGGACAATTTCGAAGTGGAGAGATTCGGGGCTGATTTTGCCTACACGGTAGACGGCGGTGAGGTAACGGAGATATCTTCGCAAACCTTCAATGCCTGGTCTGCTGACTGGAAGATATCGGGTAAGGAGGTTCACCCCGGAAGCGCCGCAGGAGTAATGATCAACGCGGTGAGAATTGCAGGGGAACTGATAGGTTTGATCCGCTCGGAGGAAATGCCTGAAAACAGCAGGGGGATGCAGGGATACGATTATCCACTTGCGGTAAAGGGAACCACGGAATCAGCTGAGGTAAAGTGCATACTCAGAGACTTTTCCAATGAAGGAATGATACAGCGAAGAAGACGTATGGAAGCCATAAGAGACTGTCTTTCGGCGCTTTTTCCCGGAGCTGGAATAGAGCTTGAGATGAAGGAGCAGTACAGCAATCCCGGTGAGATACTGAAGAAAGACAGAAGACTCGTTGACTATGCGCTGCGGGGTTTTGCAAGGTGCGGAATCGATCCCCGTGAGAGTGCCATACGCGGAGGAACAGACGGATCGAGGCTAAGCTTCATGGGCGTTCCAACCGCCAACCTGCCCACCGGGGGGGAACTATTCCACTCAAAACGGGAGTGGATCGCAGCTGAAGGAATGGCACTGGCACTGGAAGGGTTGAAAACCACCCTTATCGTTTGGGGCGAAAACCTGTAGAATGTTGCCCCTTGCGTGTTGCCCGGGGTTTTTCTATTATGCCTGTGGACAGCTTGTTCGAGAGGGGATTTATGAGGAACTTCGCTGTACTCTTTTTTACTCTGGTTATTACCGGTGCGGCACTGGCACAGAATGCCGAAGCTGACTCGCTGGTAAGGACGGGCATTACACAGTTCATGGAAGCACTGCAGACCGGAGACGGCGATGTCGCCGCCGCCATGTTTTCATCCCAGGCAGTTGCTCAGGTTGAAGTTATGCTGAACACTATTAAACAAAGCCTGGACCGTGATCCCCAGGGAACCATGCGAAGACTGAACAACGCCGGTTACCTTATCGATCTGGAAGGTGCAGAAGACTGGGAACCAGAGGTATATCTTGCTCAAACCCTCTCTCTTCCAATGATCAGTGCCAGGTATGTGCCCTATGAACTGGAGATCGACTCAGTAGCCATCGACGATGAATCCGCAACCGTACAGATGACATTCCGTACTGCAAGCGGAACGGAGATACCCCAGCAGGCTCTGATGACCCTTGAGAATGACGTTTGGAAAGTGACCAGTTTCATGGGGATCACTGCTTTCCCCTGATTACTGCCTGCTCTTGACTATTTCGCTTCCTCCTCTTGTAATTTCCGGGCATCCGGTGCAGTTGTCCTCCTTTTTGAATTCCCCGTTGCGAAGTCTGCCATAGGCAGTGCCCTGCCATACCTCCATGAAACCATCCATGACGTTTCCCAGGGGGTTTCCCGTGTTCCAGTAAGGGCATGGGAATATGGAGCCGTCGGGATCTATGTAGACCGTATTCTCAAGATAGGGGCAGGGATGGGGTGAATTTCCCCTGGTCACACTTTCTGAAAGATGAAAGGCAATACCCAGAGAAGCTGCTTTCGCTTGTGCCTTTTTTATGTACTCTGAAGCCTCCGCTGAATCTGTTCTTACCACTTTATCCAGTGTATCCAGTCCTTCGTAGGGAACCAGCGGCACTACCCCTGCGGACTCTGCACCAACTCTTGCCGCAAGCTCCACTATTTCGGGAAGTTCCCGGAGATTATCCCTCTGAAGGGTGGTACTGAATCCCACCATTGGAAATCTTCTTTTTCCCCGGGCCCGGATCAGTTTGACCAGCATGGATGTTATTCTGTCCAGATCTGCGCCGTCCCTTATCAGGCCGTGGGTTTCACGTGATGCCCCGTCGATGGAAATGAAGAGGCTTGTGGGAGGATACTCCAGTATGCCGTTTATCAGCTTTTCGGTGAGAAGGGTCCCATTGGTAACCATTTCCCTGTAGGGAACTCCGCTTCTGAAAAGGGTTTTCAGGTGTTCTGTGAAATCCGGATTGGTGAGGGGCTCTGCTCCGCAGGAAATACCCACCGTGCGTGACAGGGGGAAGATCTCATCTGCTATTTTACGAAAAACTTCAGGTTCCATGTGGTGCCATTTTCTTGAACTGTCGCTGTCGGAAAGACGCATTGGACACATGGAACACCTCAGGTTGCAGTGATTGGTCGTGTCCATGCGGACAAGCAGCTTCCTTCGCGGATGAACGGGGCGGAACCACGGGAACCCGTTCTTTCTGGCAATGAACCCAGGAGACATATACACCCTTCCTTTTTCAGGGTATGATAAGCAACGGAGACCTGTGTTGCAATTGTTTCGGTCTGTTGGTTATTGTTGTATGAAACCAATCTTTACACCGGGGGATTACCTGTATGGAAAAACCAGTTCTCGTTCTTGATTATTCCGTTGACGCAAGGTCCGGTGATAACATCAGCAGATGGTTCAGTGTTTCTTCCCGCGTTGAGAGAGTTTCCGCCGGCGATCCGTTTCCGGTTCTGAGGCCTTCTGATCACAGGGCAGTGGTGCATTCCGGGTCTGCCCTTTCAATAATGGATGACCATCCCTTTATTGCAGGAGCATCAGATTTCATCAGGGGCTGCTGTTCCGCCGGCGTTCCCCAGATGGGTATCTGTTATGGGCATCAGCTTTTGGCCAGGGTCATGTCGGGGATCGACTCTGTCGAGAGATGTTCATCAGTTGAACTTGGATGGATTCCTGTGGAGTTCCTCCCCTCCTGGCCTGTTCGGGGCCTATCCGGTTCCCTGGCTGTATGGCAGTCGCATTACGATCGAGTGAAGAAGCTTCCTGAAGGTTCCGTGATAACAGCAACTGACTCCCATACCGAGATCCAGGCATTTTTCAACGGAGAACTCAGGCTTTTCGGCACTCAGTTCCATCCGGAGTTCGACAGGGACAGCGGAAACCGGTGCTTCAGTGAAGACCCGGATATTTTCACCATTAATGGTATAGATTTAGAAAGAACCCTTCAGGGCGGTCCGGGATTCAACACAGGTGAAGTTGTGTTCGACCATTTCCTGAGAGCCTTTGAACAGGAGTTGTGATGTTTCCAGAGGAACTAGTTGGAGAGCCGGTATGGAGATTTTTCAGGGATATCTGTGGAATACCCCACACCAGCGGAAATGAAGCCGGTATTTCGAAGTACCTTGTTGATTTTGCCCGGGAAAGAGGTCTGGAAGTTCTTTCAGATCCCCAGGGAAACGTTCTGATCAGAAAAGACGGCCCCGGCCAGCCTGTGGCTCTACAGGCCCATATGGACATGGTGGGGGAGAAGATCTCAGGCAGTAACCATGATTTTCTGGTCGATCCCATAAAACCGGAGCTTGACGGGGACCTTCTGCTGGCCGGGGAAACCACCCTTGGGGCGGACAATGGAATAGGAGTTGCCCTGATGCTTGAACTCCTCCATGGTGATTATTCCGGCCTTCCATCTCTGGAATGCCTTTTCACCGTGGATGAGGAGAGGGGCCTTGTGGGTGCCCTGGCCTTCCCGCCTGAGTGGATAACTGCGGGGAAACTGATCAATCTCGATTCCGAGGAGCTGGGTGTCATAACCATAGGCTGTGCAGGCGGACGTGACGTTGAGATAGAGCTCAGTGGAGAGCTTGAAGATTACACGGGTTCCGGGGTCAAAGTCGAGGTCAACGGTCTGAACGGCGGTCACTCCGGCATGGAAATCAACTCGGACAACGCCAATGCCATAAAGCTTACTGCCAGGCTCTGCCGGCAGCTGGAGGAACTGCTGGGGGGAAGGCTGGTGAGTTTCAGAGGGGGAAGCAAGCATAATGCCATTCCAAGGACCGCCGAAGCTGTGATGGCGTTGGATGAGCCTGCCAGAGCAAAAACCCTCTGTTCGATCATCCGAAAGGATTTCCTGGAGGAATATGCCGGAATAGAGGATACCATTACCGTGAAGTGTACGGAAACGGACATCTCCACCAGGCTCACGGAGGAATCATCCTCAGTTTTCATAGATACCCTGCTGGCCCTTCCCCACGGAGTTGAGAAAATGAGTGGAACGGTGGATGATCTTGTGGAAACCTCCGCCAATCTTGCCATTGCTTCATGGGAACGGGGCACACTGAAAATGCTCATAAGCATACGCAGTGCTGTTGAATCAGCTAAAAACGCCCATCTGGAAGCCATTGCGGCCATCGGAAGGCTTGCAGGCGGCAGGATAACCGCCGGAGAAGGTTATCCGGGATGGACGCCGGATACTTCTTCAGACCTGCTTGATGCAGCAAAGGAATCCTATAGAAGAACATTAGGATCCGATCCCACCGTCGAGGCAATTCATGCAGGACTGGAGTGCGGAATAATAGGTCAGCGGGTCGGAGATCTGGAGATGATCAGCCTGGGTCCGGATATCAGCGACGTTCATGTGCCGGGTGAGGCGGTGAGTGTTTCATCAGTTGATCAGTTCCTCAAATTCCTGCTTGCTCTTCTGGAGAACCTCTGAATGAAGGAACTCCTTGTCCTTCAGGAGCCGGGCATATCAGCTGAAGAAACCGGAAGAGCTGCTGAACGGCTTTTGCCCGGCTGGACCATCATCCCGGGGCAAGAACCCCATGGGCACAGTGCACTGATCACAGTGAGACACCCTGTGAACAGGGAAATGCTTAAGGGCCTCACGGGAGGTATCGTCTCCGTTGCTTTTACCGGTTATGACCACATAGACATGGATTCTGCCAGGGAATTCGGCATTGCGGTTTCCAATGTTCCCGGCTATTCCACTGCAAGTGTTGCTGAACTTGCTTTTTCCCTGGCGGTGATGTCCATGAGGGATCCCAGAAGAGGTCTGGGCACCGAACTGCGGGGGAAAACCGTGGGGATCATAGGTACGGGAAACATCGGAATGGAAACAGCAGGACTCTTCAAGGCAGCCGGGTGCAGTATTCTGGGCTGGAGCCGGTCCATGAGGGAAGGCTTTCCGGGTAAATACGTGACCCTGGAGAAACTCCTGGAAGAGAGCGAAGTGGTTTCTCTTCATATTCCATTGAATCGCGAATCGGAAATGTTCATGGACAGGGGAAAGCTGAAGATGATGAAAAAAGGAGCGGTGCTGGTGAACACGGCAAGGGGCGCTCTGGTGGATCAGGAAGCTCTGCAGGAGATGCTTCAGAGCGGCTGGCTTGGAGGTGCCGGACTTGACGTGACCTCTCCTGAACCCCTTCCCGATGATCACCCTCTTTTTTCCATTCCAGGGGTGATAATAACTCCACACACAGGATACAGAACCGCGGAAGCCATCCGGAGAAGGGCCCGTGAGGCATTGCTTAACATAGCTTTCTGGGAGCGTGGTGAAAGGCGGAACAGAGTTGACTGACTTTACATCTGCTTATGAGGAATTCGTAGAAGCCGTCACCGGGGCTGAACCTGATAACCTGCTGAACTGCAGGACGCTTACCCGGGAGGAAATTACCCTTCTGGAGCAGGGAGGTTCCTCCTGCTGCGACTGGAGCAGTGTCCTGATATCCCCCTCAACAAGACTTGATCTCATCAGAAACTGCGTTTTTCAGGAAAGGGTTCTCATCCACCTTCCAGAGGGAAGACTTCAGTCAACCTGTTTTAAAAACTGCTCCGTATCAGGACCGGTGTTCATAGATTCCACCGGACTTATCAGCGGAATGATTCTGTATCCAGGCTGCAGGGTGGGTTTCTGCGGAAGGGTTGAATGGACTTCTTCTCCTTCTTTCCTGGAGAGTGCCATTCAGGGAGGGCTGGAAACAGGTGAAAGATCCCTGCCCCTTCTTCCCACGCTTTCACATGCCCAGGCTGCATGGCTGGCCTCGGCTGACGGCCGGACAGAAGCTGCCAGGCTTGCAGCTTTGCTTTCTGGACTGAAGGCGGACATCAAGGGCTTCATAGGTGAGGGGGCGGTACTGGACTCATGCCCTCTGGTTGAGAACAGTCTGATCCTCGATGGTGCGAAAATCACATCTGCTTCCGCTGTGAGAGGCTCAATTCTGTTCCCCGGTTCAATGGTATCCGACGGGGCACTTGTTCGCAGCAGTGTTCTTCAGTGGAATGCCAGAGCAGACTCCATGGCGCTTGTGGAAGATTCAATAGTCGGTGAGTGTTCCATTGTTGAGAAACATGGAAAACTCGGCTGCTCCTTCCTTGGTGCAGACAGCACTCTTGGGGAGGGAGAGATCACCGCATCGGTGGTTGGCCCGCTTACAGGTATGCACCACCAGTCTCTTCTCATTGCTGCCCTCTGGCCCGGCGGAAGAGGGAACATAGGGTACGGAGCAAACATCGGAAGCAACCACACCTCAAGGCTTCCTGACCAGGAAATCCGGCCCGGGACCGGATTCTTCTTCGGTTTGAGCACATCGGTTAAATTTCCTTCAGACTTCAGCAGAAGTCCCTTCAGCGTCATTGCAACGGGTTTGACCACTCTGCCCCAGAGGGTCGAATTCCCCTTTTCGCTGATTTGCCTTCCCGCAGAGAGGCCGGAAGGGATACCGGAAGGTTGGATGAGACTCGTGCCCGGGTGGATGCTGCATTCAAATCTATATGCGATTCTGAGAGGTCTCTGGAAGTTCGGTAAAAGAAGGAAATCGGTTCATACACAGGTGGAAACCGGTGTGTTTACACATGAAATTCTCTCAATGGTGACAGACTCCCTGATCAACCTGGAATCCTCTTCAGGAAACACTGTAAAAGGCGCGGGGAAGAACTTCATTACAAAGGAAGACAGGCTTGCCGGCATCGAGGTTTACAGAAAGTACCTGAGGTATTTTACCCTTGCAGATAAGCTGAACGCCGGATCACTCAGCACCGGTGAAGCCGGTGAACTGATGGACCTTGTAAGACAGGTACGCAGGGCTGTAGGCGAATCGAAGGCAAAAGATCTCAGCAGGGGATCGAAGATAATTAACGATTACATTGCCATTCACCCCTCCCCGGAGGAAGACCCCTTCATGGTGGACTTCGAGGAGAAGGCCACAGAGATGGAAAGGGAGCTTGGCAGGGTCAGGGGCGCACCTTCCATTTAGACTGACATTTGCATGTTTCCCGGGAACTTTTCTATATTTGAACAGTTATTCAATTATAGAAATATAACCGGAGGTATGTATGTCTTTCATAGCAGAACTCGCCCGTGCTTTCTGGGCAACGGGTACAGCACTTGCACCTTCACTTTTTCTCGGGCTTCTCATAGCCGGGCTCCTCCACGTTTTCGTAAAACGGGAGAGGATATTCAGGCATATGGGAAAACCCGGTTTAGCAAGCGTGGTCAAGGCAAGTCTTCTGGGGATACCGCTTCCTTTGTGCTCCTGCGGGGTTCTCCCCGCCGCATTGTCCCTTAGAAAAGACGGAGCAAGCAAGGGAGCGGTTGTCAGTTTCCTTTCCAGTACTCCCCAGACAGGGGTGGACTCCATTGCTCCCACATGGGCAATGCTGGGATGGCCGGTGGCCCTTGCAAAGGTAGTAGCAGCTTTCATTGCCGGACTCATAAGCGGAACGGTTGTGGATATAATAGAGAAAGGGAACGGTCACATCACCGCACCTGCGCATCCTGTCCAGCATGAGAAGGGAAGTGTTGCGGTGCGTATATGGAATTACGCATGGGGAACCCTGTTCAGGGATATTTACCTTTGGCTTCTTATAGGCATTGCAGTGTCAGCCCTGATAACAGTATTCATCCAGCCGGGCCAGCTGGCTGAATATGAAGTGCTTGGCGGCCCTCTCGGGATGCTGGCTGCTCTGGCGGTGGGAATACCGCTGTATGTGTGTTCGGTCTCTTCAATTCCAATAGCAGCTGCTCTTGTTTATGCAGGTTTCCCTGTGGGAAGCGCCCTTGTATTTCTTATGGCAGGACCTGTAACTAATGCGGCAACCATGGGAGCTGTAAGGAAAAAACTTGGTATCACCGCATTTCTCAGCTACATAATAACTGTGATCGGAGTAAGTGTTCTGGCAGGTTTTCTCCTGAACGGTGTTGAGATGACGGTGGATATACCCATGCATGACCACGGCGAAAGCGGTATCCTCAATGAGCTGGCCGCTTTTCTTCTTTTTCTTGGAATAGCATGGCTCGGTATATCCGATATTTTCCACAGAAACTCCGAGGAGTCTCATGGCACCAATGGGTTGATCTATGAGGTTCAGGGAATGTCATGCAGGAATTGTGTGCGCTCGGTTACACGAACTTTGTCCGGGCTTGAAGGGGTTGAGAGCGTGAATGTTTCCCTGGAGGCTGGTACCGCCGTGGTCCATCCCGGCAGGGGGTTCTCAGGCGAGGCTTTGCTCGAGGCTCTGCAGAAGGCGGGTTACCCCGGTAAACCGGTGAAACAGATGGAAGGCTGCTGTGATGGTAAATGTGAACGATGATGAGATTCAGAGAGTGGCGGATCTTTTCGGTAACGCTTCTGATCCCACCAGACTGAGGATACTTCTCATGCTCTTTCAGGGCGAACTTTGCGTATGCAGCATTTCAGATAATCTGGATGTTTCGGTATCGGCAGTGTCACACCAGCTGAAAATTCTCCGGACAGGAGGGCTGGTTGCGCGGAGGAAGCAGGGGAGACATGTTTACTACAGTCTTGCGGACAGCCATGTGGAAACACTTATCTCCGTGGGACTGGAACATGTGCGGGAATAGGCTGGAGCTGAACCTTGAAAAGTGATCAGGAAACCGTGAAGATCATTGACGCAATTCCCTTCTGCATATACTGGAAGAACCTGTCCAACGAGATATCAGGAGCAAACAGTTCACTTCTCCGGGAGCATGATCTGCAGGATGTCTGCGGATTCCGCAGGAAAGAACTCTTCCAGGGCAAAACCGCTGAATTCGACCGGCAGGTTCTGGAAACCGGCAGACCGCTTTTCCACCGGGAGATAAAACTCAACGTATCCGAAGGCAGGGTCAGAATTCTGTCCCTGAACTGCGTGCCCCTGTTTCATGATGACAACCGGGTGTCGGGTGTTCTTGGGATTGCCGGTGACATCACGGAAAGCGTCAGGTACCGTGATCATCTCAGACAGAGAAAGAATTTCCTTGCCAGCCTTGTGGAGAGCCTTCCAGTGGGATTCTTCGCCAAGGATCCATCTTCCGGTTTCTCATACAGGATATGGAACGGAAAGATGCAGGAGATATTCGGATATACTGCGGAAAGAGCGGTTGACAGCAGGGACTGGAATCTCTTCGGCGCTGCTTCAGCTGAACTGCTGGAAACCCATGACAGAGAGTTTCTGGAATCACAGGATTCCGCTGGGCAAGCCCGTATATGCAAGCTTGACAGCCTTAAGGGTCCGAAAACCGTTAGCATCATCAGGGTGCCTCTGTATGATGACCTTCTGGATACCACGCTGGTGGCTGGAACCGTAAAGGACATTACCAGAGAAAATGAACTGGAAGAGCAGCTTCGACAGTCTCAGAAGATGGAAGCCATAGGAAGACTTGCAGGTGGAGTTGCCCACGACTTTAACAACCTGCTCCAGGTGATCATGGGTGCCGCTGAAATAGGTTCCTCATCCGGACAGGACCCGGAAAAATACTTTTCACAGATTCTCATGGCAGGGGAGAAGGCAATGGCCCTTACCGGGCAGCTGTTATCATTCAGCAGGCACGGAAGCTTCAGGAAGAAACCCTTCCAGGTGGATCGCCGGGTACGGGAATTTACCGGAATGGTGGAAAGGCTGGTGGGAGAATCGATCCAGCTGGAATTCATCCCGGGTGCTCCCGGTCTTTCAGTGAACGGTGATCCCTTCCAGCTGGATCAGGTCCTCATGAACCTCATCGTTAACGCAAGAGATGCACTGGAGGGTATGGAGAAGGGAATCATAAAGATTGAGACATCGGAGGATAAGGTTGTCTGTACAGCCGGTGAAGACCCTGTGCCATGTGTATCGATATCCGTTTCCGATACCGGTCCCGGTATACCCGAAGATGTACGCAGCAGGATTTTCGAACCGTTCTTCACCACCAAGAAACAGGGTAAGGGTACAGGGTTGGGACTTGCAAGCAGTTATGCCATTGCCGTTAAGCACGGAGGGATCATAAAGGTGGAGAGTTCTCCGGGAGAAGGCACATGCTTCAGTGTGTGCATACCCCTCTGGCAGGGGGAGGTTAACTGCCGGGAAGATGTCCCGATGAAGCAGAGAAGCAGTTCTCCGGCCAGACTCACCGTTCTGCTCGCGGAAGACGAGGACATGGTCAGGGAGATAGCCAGGGTCATTCTTGAAAAAGCCGGTCACAGGGTTCTTGAAGCTGCAAACGGCAGAGAAGCAGTTGAAGTTTTTTCTTCGAATGCCGGGTCCATCGATGTTGCCGTTTTCGATGTGATGATGCCTGAGATGAATGGAAGGGATGCCTTCCAGCACATAATCATGCAGTCTCCCCGGCTGCCATGCCTCTTTTGCACAGGTTACAGCGGCGACGGTATTTTAAACCATTTTAAAGACACAGCCAGGGTAGGTGTTCTTCAGAAACCATACTCGGCTTCCGGTCTTCTCGCTGCGGTTGAAGAACTCGTCTGGAAAAATTAGCATATTACAGCCCATGTGTGAATCAATCAGAATTATTCCCGGGGAGCTTATCTCCGATACGGTATGCGCTCTCTACGAGAAAGCCTGTAAATCCCCTGATCCAGGTGTGGAGTCCATTCTGAGAAGGGCTCTGGAAAACGAGATTCCCGGACCGGGTATGGAGGCTTTGAAAATAGAGCTTCGAAACTTCGAAGCGGCAGCAGAGACCGGTCTTCCCCTGTGTCAGGATACGGGCACCGTGGTGGTTTTCATCGAACTCGGGAACAGGGTCTGCATTGACCGGGGCATCTTGTCCGATCTTGTGGATGAAGGGGTGCGGAGGGCTTGCAGGGCAGCCTATCTGAGACCCTCACAGGTGGACCTCCCCCTCTCAGACAGAATCAACACCATGGACAATACCCCTGCGGTAATTCACCTGGAGCACACCCTCGGAACCGGCATCAGGATCTCACTGCTGGCAAAGGGCGCAGGATGTGAGAATGTATCAAGATCGGAAATGCTCCCACCCCTTGCCGGAGAAGAGGGCATCAGAGCCCTGGCGGAGAAGTGTGTTCTTTCAGGGGCCTCAAGGGCCTGTCCGCCGGTATTCCTTGGGATCGGTGCCGGGGGGACCCTGGAGGTGAGCGGAATTCTCGCAAAGAAATCACTGCTTCGCAAAGTAGGAGAAAAGAATCCTGACCCCGGGCTTTCCCGGCTGGAAAAAAATATCACCGATGGAATTAACGCTTTGGGCATCGGACCACAGGGCTTTGGAGGTGCCTGTACAGTACTGGAGACCAGGATACTTGCACTGCCCTGTCACATGGCCTCTCTTCCAGTAACGGTGTGTGTGGAATGCCATGCACACAGAACTGCATCATGCGTGATCTGACACTTCCATTGGATCATGAGGTGCTGGATTCACTGAAAAGCGGCAGGATGGTTTTTCTCACAGGTACCGTGGCCGCAGCCAGGGACGCCGCACACAAGCTGATGGTAGAAACAGACAGTACCCCCTTCGATATACGGAACGTACCGGTTTTTTACACGGGTCCTTCTCTGGCCCCTCCCGGACTGCCCTGCGGTTCATGCGGCCCCACCACCTCATCTAGAATGGAACCGTTCATACCGGAAATGCTCCGAAGGGGTATGCGAATAGTCATCGGAAAAGGGGATATGAGCAGGGAAACCCGCGAACTCTTCAGGAAGCATGGAGCAGTATACCTTGCTGCAGTAGGGGGAGCCGGAGCACTTACAGCTGCCGCGGTGGAAGAAAGAAAAGTAATTGCATGGGACCATCTGGGTCCGGAAGCTGTCAGTCTTCTGAAGATAAGGAAGCTGCCCGTTTTCGTTGCCTGGGACCTGCACGGTAACAACATATTCGACATTCACAGGAGAAACACATGAAACCATCAGAGGCTCTGGCAGAAATAAGGGAATCTCTTCCGGAAGAGGCAAGGGACAAGGCTTCCACGGAATTTCTCTATCGCCTTTCCCTGGATGCTCACGGGTACTACCGGGGTAAAATGATCACCGTTCCCGTTGTGGACCAGGTGGACCACGGCTGGATGGAAGCCTGGTACACTCCGGGTGTTTCCTCCGTATCACGGGCAATAAGGGATGATGCCGCCGTTTCTTTCTCCCACACCTGGCGGGGCCGTACGGTGGCCGTTGTCAGCGATTCCACCAGGGTGCTCGGTGACGGTGATGTTACCCCTGCCGGGGGTATGGGTGTTATGGAGGGAAAGGCGCTGATAATGAGGCTTCTGGGAGGGGTGGATGCAGTTCCAGTGTGTCTGGATGTGAAGGGTGATACAGATAGATTCGTAGACACCGTGAACGCAATTGCCCCTTCATTCGGTGCCATCAATCTTGAAGACATAGCTCAGCCCAGATGCTATTCCGTACTGCGTAAGCTGCAGGGGTCCTGTTCCATTCCGGTGTGGCACGATGATGCCCAGGGCACAGCCTGCGTGGTTTTGGCAGGTCTTATAAACGCATTGAAGGTAACGGAAAGAAAAATCGGTGAAACCAGAATAGTCCTCTTCGGAGCAGGAGCATCGAATTCCACCGCTGCAAGGCTGATGATTCATGCAGGTGCAGATCCTGCCAAACTCATTCTATTCAATTCGAAGGGCGGACTTCATCCCGGGAAGCTTGACGATTTCCAGGGAGAGGACTGGACCTGGCACAGAGAATTGTGCAGAACCACCAATCCGGAAAGGATCGATGACATCAGAAAGGCGCTGACCGGTGCCGATGTGCTGGTGGCCGCCTCCAGACCGGGACCGGATGTGATACATCCCGCATGGATAAGGAAAATGGCCCAGGGCTCAATTGTGTTCGCCTGTGCCAATCCTGTTCCTGAGATCTACCCTTCCGAGGCAATCGACGCCGGTGCCGCCATAGTTGCAACAGGCAGGGGAGATTACCCCAATCAGGTGAATAACTCGCTGGGCTTTCCCGGAATTCTCAAGGGCGTTCTTCTCACCGGAGCAGTATCCATTACAGACGGTATGGCCGTAGCCGCCGCCAGGGCCATAGCGGAATTTGCTGTTCGCGGGGTTATCGGTGCCGGAAGGATTCTGCCCTCTATGTCCGAGACCGGCCTTTATTCCTTCGTTGCGTCGAAGGTTGCCTCAGCAGCTCAGGCAGGCGGTGTGGCCAGGTTCTATCCTTCAGAGGAACAGGTTCTGTCGGATGCGGCTGCTTCAATGGAAGCAGGCAGGAAGGCATGGGCGGCTGTTACCGCCTCGGACGCCTTCGAACCATATCCCGAAGGCAGGGTCGAAAAGCTGAAAACTGAAATAATTGAGGAATATCAGTAGAGCTCGTATCCCGCCAGCCTGCCGTCGAGGCCGCCTGAAGAAAGCTCTTTCCTCCATGCAGTTCTAAGGCCAACCTTCTTCAGAAGCCCTGTATCACCCACGTATATGCAGGCTGTACAGCCACTGCATTTCTGCTTCATAAAATCACCGAACTCCTTCAGAAGAGCTCCGGCGGTCTCCTCGAATATCCTTATACCATGAGGTGGATTCGTAAATATCATTGTGTTTTCGTATCCGCTGAGATCATGCCAGTCCTTCTGTGTGATTCTCACCAGATTTCCCTGTCTGAATGTATTCAGGTTTGCCCTGGAAGCCTGCACAGCCTTATGGGATATGTCACTTCCCGAGAGAAGGCCCTCTGGAAGGGATATTATTTCGTTGTCCGCTTCTGCTTTAACCTTTTTCCATTCAAGCTTCGAAAACTCCTCCATTCTGAAGAATCCCCATTTTTCCCTGTAGAAACCCGCGGGGATCCTGCAGTATTTCATGAGAGCTTCACAGAGAAGGGTTCCCGAGCCGCACATCGGGTCTGCAAGAGGTCTCTCACCTTTCCATCCCGTCATTTCCAGAGCTGCGGCGGCAACTGTTTCCCTCATGGGAGCTTTCACTGTTTCCCTTCTGTAACCCCTCCTGTGAAGGGCCCCCCCTGAAAGATCAAGCCTGATCTCCGCCCTTGTTCCCCTGATTCTCAGATCAAGGTTCACATCGGCATTGTGTCTGTCCACGGATGGTCTTCTACCGCAAATTTCCCTGAAGTGATCTGCGATGGCGTCCTTCAACTTCAGGGCGGCCCACTTTGAATGTGTGATCTTGCCTCCTGAAACCGCAGATGAGATGGCAAAGGTGGACTCAACTCCGAAAATGTTCTCCCAGGGATGTTTCAAGGCCTTGGCATACATCTGATCAGAGGAATGACAGGTGAAGGAAGCAACGGGCAGGAGGAATCTGTCGAAGAGCCTGGAACAGTAATTCAACCTCATGGCTCCCGGGGCATCCGTTTCGCAGAAAACCCCTCTGAACACCGGACTGATGGAAGATGCGCCTAGAGCTTTCAACTCCAGGGATCCCAGTTCTTCCAGTCCCCTTGAAATCTGACCAAGTATTTTCATCCTGTAAACTCCAGTATTCTATCTGCGGTTTCAAGGGGACACTGCCAGGGAAAGCCGTGGCCGGTCTCCAGCATGCTCAGTTCAGATCCGGGCAGTGACCGGTTAATTGCTCTGGCATGAACAGGCGGTGTGATTATGTCATATGACCCTGCAATTATCAGAACCTTGGTTTCAACGAAGGCCAGTCTTTCAGTGCAGCCTTCCCAGTTCCGGATGGCGTTGCTCTGCCTGATAAGCGTCTGGCTGGGAAGAGATTTTTTCACCCTGGGAAAGAACTCGGTAACGTCAGGATGGGCTGCAAGCCATTCTGGAGTAAACATCAGTTCCAGCATGGTGGCAGACCATTTACCTCTGCCGTCGGAGAAGTCATGGGCTTCGTCCGGAGGATTCGGAAATCCATTGCCGGCTGGAGGAGCCATGAGAACTGCACGGGGAAAGGCACAGGGCTGAGAACAGAGTATCTCCTGGACGACCGCTGAACCGATGGAGAAACCTATTAGAAGGTCGGGAGGGTCTTCTGGACAAAGATCAGCAGCGAATTCGGCTATGGTGGTTCCTGTTTCCGGAAGATCGGTGGTTTCTATTTTGTAGCATGATTCCAGTCGGCCGGTGAAAAGATCAGACCAGCAGTCTGAGGTTCCGCCCAGTCCGGGAATGAGAAAGGCCCTTTTCAATTCACTAGTCTTCCGCTGATGGATTCCATGAGGTTTTCAGCCTTTTTCACCGGGATCAGAACGGCTTCAGCGGAAGCCAGAAGAGA
>CAZNFQ010000027.1:0-25675 GCA_964571965.1 uncultured bacterium
TGATCTGGAGGCCCATAGACCGATGGTCTCACCGTTAAGATGGGGGGGATGGGCCAGGTTGGACCCGTCGTAACCCCTGGCCCTGTCTATGTGGAAAAGAACTATTATGCGCTGGTTCACCTCAAGGTTTTCGAGGCCGGAGGCATATCGGCCTGCAAGCTCAAGAATGAAGGGACCGTTCTCGTCGTTCTCCTTTGCCTGAAAAGGCGCCATATTGGAATAGGGAGAGCGGACGGTTCCTATGGAATGGTAGATTATTTCCACCTTACAGGTCCTTTTTCCGGAAAATCCGGTATCCCAGGAAGAAAAGAGCCGTGGCCCAGACTCCCGGGTATATAACCTCCCATAAGGGCAGGCTTCCCCCGATACCAAGCATGGCCAGGGCTTCGTCAATCATGGATGCTTCAGGCAGAAGGCCCATCTGTACCGACCTGAACCCCCTCTCGAAGGGCAGAATGAAAGTTACCACCCTTGCCACCACGTAGAATGTGGAATCATGTAACTCCGGCAGATTCTTTCCCAGCTCCACCATGTTGCCCATTCCGATGGCAAAACCCTCCAGAACGAAGGTAATAAGCATGGCCGGTATTTTTCCCACTATCATGGAGCCAAGTATCACGAATGCCCAGGTTGCAGAGAGCCAGATGGGCATACTGATCACGGTGAGGGGTATGCTGGATGGGGTGAAGGGGGCATAGAAAGCGGTTATTACAGCCGTGAGACCGAAAAGTATGTAGCCGAATACAACCGAAACCAGCAGAGGGGCGAGGGTTGTGGAAGCATATACCCTGAATCTGGTCTGAGGAAGTGCAGCCCAAATGGACATTCTCCCTGCGTCCATCTCATCGGGAAGAATGCTTGCACCCAGAACAATGGTCAAACCCCACACCATAACCGATAACATGGAGCCGGCAATGGTGAGCGCCGCGTAGGCAAGGTCTGCGTTGCTTGCGGGTATTCCGCTTTCAACACGGAGAGACTGAGGATCTGCAGAGGCGATCCCCTTCCAGAAGAGCAGCAGATAAACCACTGAAAGTATCCCCACTATCAGTATCAGTTTCCTGCGGGTCATGTGTTCAAGGGCGTTAAGAAACATTCTCGCCTCCCTCCATGATCCTCATGAAGATATCCTCCAGAGATTCCCTCTGCAGTCTTACTCCGGTGAAGTTCACTTCACTTGAGGCAATCCTTGCGGTGAGGGCTGAAAATCCGGACTCGGAGGCCAGGGGTACAATGAGGCTGTCTCCCTTGACAACGCCACTTCCCAGTGCCTTTTTCATTGCTTCGGGTTCCGTGGTTTCAATAACTGCGTTTCCCTGGAAACGTGAGAGATCCTCCAGCCGGTCATGGGCCACAAGTCTGCCGTCGTGTATAAAGGCCGCCCAGTCACACACCTTCTCCACCTCACCCAGAAGATGACTGTTGAGAACCACCGTGGAACCTGCTTCTGCAAGCTCTGCCACAGTACTCCTTACAAGCATGCGCCCGGCGGGATCGAGACCTGAGGATGGCTCATCCAGAAACACAGTCTGCGGGGTTCCGCAGGTCATCAGGGCAACTGCGATTCGCTGACGCTGCCCTTTGGACATCTTTCCCAGTTTCCTGTTCAGCAGATCTCCGCACTGGAGAGACTGGGCTCTGTGGACGAAATCCATTTCGCGGCCTTCCCTGCGAACTCTCTCGAACTGTCTGTACATCTGCAGGGGAGTAGCCCACACGGGAAAGGATATCCTCTCGGGAAGGTATCTTACACCGGTTCTGGACAGGGGATTCGAAGGAGGAAGCCCGTAGAGGCTTACGGAACCCTTCTCGGGAATGGTCAGACCAAGAACCGCTCTCATCAGAGTGGTCTTTCCTGCTCCGTTGGCACCGAGGATGGCCAGTGACTGCCCTCTGGAAACCTCTATGCTGAAACCTTTTCTCAGCGCCTGGGTTTTTCCGAACCGCTTGGAAACATCCCTTACGCTTATTGCAGTGTCAGTCATATCCTATATTACCCCCTGTCATTATTATTGGAGGAATATTTGTCAAAAGGGGTAAGAACTGCAAGGCTGATAGCATTTCTTCTTGCAGGAGCTGCACTTACATACTACCTGCTATCGCGATCAGGTTCTGCGGCCTCCACCGTCGAAAGCATTAACGATGCAATTTACGGTTCTGATCCCGGCTGGCTGGCTGCGGGTTTTGCCCTTTTCTTTTTTTCCCAGCTCATAAGGGCCTGGAGATGGCAGCTGATATCCCACATCCATAAAATTACCCTTTCCGAATCCATTTCCATGACCACTATTCATGTGGGTCTGGGTCACATTCTGCCTGTAAGGCTCTCAGACGTGGCACTGGTGGGTCTGTTCAGGAAATACGCCGCCATACCCGCCGGCTCCGGGGCCGCCACTGTCATGCTTGCCAAGATAATGGATGTTATAGCAATGGGGTCCGTTGTGGCCTTCAGTTTTCTTTCGGGACTTTCCGGTCCTGTTGTCTACGTGGCAGCAGTTACTGCAGCGGTGGGTATCTGTTCCCTTTTCTTTCTTCCTTTCTTTCTGGAACTCCTCACAGGTCCTGTGACCAGACTCTTCGGCAAAGGCAAGTTTGCCTCCGCATGGCTTGAAATGACCAGTTCAATAAGAATCACCAGGGAAAGAAGACGTTCCGTAACCCTGGCCATGGTTGCGAGCATTGCCGCCTGGACGGTAAAACTATTTATGTTCCAGGCGCTGCTTTCTGCGGTTGGAGTTCATGGTCTTCCTTTGTGGCAGGTCTTTACTGCCTGCGCCGTTACAGACCTCACTATGGCCCTGCCCGTACATGGTCTTCTAAGCATGGGTACAGTGGAGGCGGGATGGGTTGCAGGATTTGCCCTTGTGGGGATCACGGGAGATCTTGCAGGTGGTCTGAGTGTGGTGGAAGCAGGTTTCAGCGTACACCTGCTATGGCTTTCCATGGCGGTTTTGCTGATGTTAGCCGGTATGCTTTTTCTTCTTATTGGATCCCGAAAGGATAACCATTGAAAAATGTAGTGGTTGGAGCCGGAGTATCCGGGCTCACCCTGGCAGAGAGACTTAAAAACGAATTTCCGGATTGTCAGGTTACCGTTCTGGAGCGGGAGAACGCTCCCGGCGGGCTTGCAAGAAGCTTCCAGGTCCATGGTTTCGAGTTCGACATAGGCCCCCACAGATTCCATACTGCAAATCCCAGGGTAGACGCATACCTCAGAGAGATACTCCACGATAATTACATTGAGATACAAAGAAAAAGCTCTGTATACATGGCAGGCAGATACCGCGACTGGCCCCTTACCATAGGTTCTGTCATGGGACTTCCACTGCCGGTGCTCTGGCGGAGCTTTCTCGACCTTTTCAGAAAGCCTTCCATACCCGAACCCCGCTCTTTCGCCGATTTCATAAGATCCCGCTACGGCAACAATCTCTATGATTTCTTCTTCTCCGGTTATACGGCAAAGTTCACCGGACAGACCGCTGAAGAACTGCATCTGGACTGGGCCCAGGCAGGTGTGAACAGGGCTGTGATAGATAAGCGGGTAAAGGCCGATTCGCTGTTCTCGCTTCTGAAAGGCATGCTTCTTCCAAAGCCGGTGGAAACCAGTTTCTATTATCCTTCGCATGGGGGAATTCAGACCTTTTGCGACCTTCAAACCAGCAGGATAAAGGAGCGGGGCGGAACTGTGGTTCTGAACAGCCCGGTGTCAGGAATAACGGAAGAGAATGGAAAGGTAACCGGTGTCAGGCTCTCCTCCGGTGAACTGGTTGCCGCAGACAGGGTATTCTGGACTGCGCCCATAACAATTCTTTATCCGGAGACTGAACTGACATTCATAAACACCCTCACCGCAAATGTTGCACTGAAGCGGGAGAACCCTGTAAACAGCTACCAGTGGTGCTATTTCGGCCAGGATGACCTTCTTTACAGCAGACTGACCATTCCAAGACATTTCAGAGCCGACTGCGTTCCAGCGGGGAAAGACAGCCTCATAGCCGAAATCACCTGCTCTCCCGATTCAGACGAATGGAAGGACCCTGAAATTCTCAGGGAGCAACTGATTGAAGATCTGGAAAAAACACGGGCTGCTTCAAGGGAGGATATCCTTTTCATCGACTGGCGCAGGATAACTGAAACCTACCCTGTGTATACACTGGATTACCGTGAGAAACTGGCATCACTTTCCAAACCGCAGGGTCTGCTGCTCATGGGAAGATGCGGCTCATTCTGGTATAACAACATGGACCATTCAATAGCCCAGGCCCTTGCATTCATGGATGGAGCACCCTTCGAAAGGGATTTCTGGAAAAAGGGCTAGGTCACAGGTAAACCCTTCCGCCGCAAAAGATCACGCAGCTCGGCAAGATTAGCCCTGACTTCTGCATGTGTCCCGCTGAGATCAACCGGCTTGAATCCGGTAATTCCTGATAGCTTCAGCAGTGCGGCTGCGGCATGGTAGCGGTGAAGATAATCCTCTCCACCCATAAGGACTTCATACAGGGGAAAAGCGGCTTCTTCTGCCGTCGCCTTCTCCGCCAGAGCATACCAGATGGTGTAATACCTGCCGAAGCTTCCGTTCCTGATCAGTTCGAGAAGTTCCCGCACGGGTGTTTCCCGGTATTTTTCCCTCTCCAGCGCTGCGTATGCTTCCCATTTTTCCTTCCAGCTCACCGTCACCTCCCTGATCGGGATTATATTAACCCTGCCGCGGGCGCAGGAAGTGCGGTGGAAATCCGTCACGGTAGCGCCACTGTAACCGGAACGTCTCCGGAAGTCAGATACTGCGCCGCGCATCAGTCCGTGGTTACCGCTTAAGTATTCCATGGATAAAGGCGATGTCCCGCGGCCTTCTCGATTTCTGCGAAAGGCGGGTAACCTTGCTTATAATGGTGATTTTAGCTTCGGGATTCCATATTGTACAGCCTGATATGTCCCCGGTTCCCGGGGCATGGGTGGGCACCCTCGGGGAATGGACCGGAGCTGCAGACGCAGAGGGTTTTTTCCAGCTTTCAGATACTCTTCCGGACACCATCAGAATACACTCCACCGGCTTTGCTGACTGGGCGGGTCCTCTCCCTGAGCCAGGAGATTCGGTGGTGCTTAATCCAATTGTTCTGAATACAGGGGCTACTATCACAGTGCTTGCTTCCAGGGGTTCACTGGGGGATATGGTTCCTTCCACCACGGTTCTTGAGGAGGAGGAACTGTCCCATATCTCAAGTCTTGGAATGGAAAGACTTGGCAGTTCGGTCCCCGGTGTAACAGTAAGGGAGTACGGTGGCTCAATGCCTGTGGTTTCGGTATCTCTGCGGGGAGGGGATCCGGCTCAGGCAGACTATATGGTTGACGGTGTTTCCATAGTATCCGCCAGAGACGGCATGCCCACGGGCATTTTCGACCCCGGGATTTTCTCATCACTTGAAGTTTCCAGGGGTGGTGCCTCTCCGGGAGGACAGGGCACAGGCAGTTCAGGTACCCTGAACTGGCTTCCTCCTGCGGGGAATCTTCCATCCAAAGTGATAGTTTCCGGGTTCTCCGACGGCAGCTTCGGTGCTTTGAGCAGGTTCTCCAGAACGGGGATTTCTTTCAAAAGGACAATCGGAACTCAGGGTTCACAGGGGTTTGCTTCCTCCATTGTCACCACCTTCACCGGAGGTGTGTTCAGCGGAGGGATTCTTGCCGGCTGGGCGAAGGGTGATACCGAATCACCTGACTGGACACTTCCCGGCGACGGGAACAGGGAACAGAGACAGGCGGAGGGCTGGATAACCTGGGCACCGGGATCATTCGAAGTGGACCTGAGCACAGGCTCGGGGTACATGAAGCAAATCGCCAGTGAGCCCTACCTGATCAATGATATCCATAAAGACTTTACAGGAAGGCTTTCCGTTGCCTGGAAGGGGCCGCTTACATTTAGAGCAGCCATGGAATCCACGAGTCTGAACAGCACTGCAACAGGTTCTCACCGGGAAAATTTCGGTACACTGGAAGGTGAATTCAATCACGGCATTTTCTCCGCATTTATTGGCTGCAGACTGGATGAGAATGGAGCGGCGCCATCAGCAAGAACCAACTTGAAGGGAGCTTTACCCCTGCAGGGAATGGCATATCACCTGTCATTTTTCACTGACCACAGAACACCCACGGTGAATGACCTCTACTGGCCCTTCGATGGCATGACCATGGGGGATCCGGATCTGAAAAGCGAGAGATCCACGGGCATAGAGGCGGGATCCCGGTGGAGCGGACAGGGAATCTCCGCAGGATTATGCGGTTTCGTCACATACAGCAGCGATCTGATAATCTGGCTTCCCGGGGATGAAGGGATCTGGAGTCCGTCCAACATTTCGTCTTCACTGTCACGCGGTATGGAAGCAGAGGCATCCGCTTCCCTGGGAAACCTTTCACTTTCCGGTAATTTCACCTGGAACCTGGCCGAGGACAGAACAGAGGGAACCATAAGGTACGGAATGCTGATACCCTACAGACCGGAATACTTCTGGAATGCTTCCGCCATTGTGGATCTTCCTCTGCAAAGCTCTCTCAGAGTTGACATTTCGGGAACGGGGAAGAGGTTCACCAACAGAACTCAGACCGAGTATCTGGATCAGTACACCCTTCTCGACCTCTCCACCAGCACTGAGATCTCACAAGGTGTTTCCGTAACGATATCCGCCGGTAACGTCCTGGACTCGGAGTATTTCGCCGGCAGCGGCTACCCCGGCAGGGGAAGAACCGCCGGTCTCACAATTGAATACACAGGGAAATGAAATGAAAAAAACTGCATTCACATTAATTCTAATGGCATCCATTGCATGCAGAGATGCAGCAGGTCCGTCTAACGAAGAGAGTCCCGGAGGAAGAGCAGTGGTATGGTTCAACGGCCTGTCGGCCAATGTGGATGCATGGTATCCCGAAGCTGACTCACTGATCCGGGGAGCCTGGCTCACAGGCTCCGCCCCAAACCAGATACTGCCTCTGGATGACGGGACCTTTGCAGTTCTGTCATCACTTGATGCGGAACTTTTCACGGCATCCGCGGACGAGATCGGGGAATACCTGCTGAACATCTCTCTTCCCGGGGGAAGCAATCCCTACTGTTTTACAGTCTCCGGAGAAACCGCCTGGGCGTCCCTGCTTCTTGTGGACAGCGTAATCGCAATGAATCTTTCAGACGGTTCTCTTCTGCCGGGATTCGCAACAAGAAGCAACCCCAGCGGCATTGCCTGCACGGACAGCCTTATTTTCGTAGGCTATTCCAACTGGCCTGATGCTTCTTCCCCCGGCGGAGTATCCATTTTTCAGAGAAATACTTACACAGAAATTGCATGGCTCGATACAGGCACCAACTCCAACTGGCTGGTTCTTCAGCCCACCGGCCTCGTTCACTGCTACAGCACCACCTACCAGGGCGATGGCAAGGTATCCATAATCGATCCCTCGAATGGTGGATCGGTGATATCAGCTGTATACTGCGGGGGAGCACCTGGAGAAGCCGTTTTCCATGACGGTAAATTCATAAGCCCGGACGGATGGGGAGACGGGGGACTTGTCATCTACCAGGAATCAGGAGGCTGGGAAAGGGTGCCCCTTAACTTCGCCCCTTCAGGACTTGCGGTTCACGGCGGGGTCCTTTACGCCACATGCTTCAGCGGCAACAAGGTTTACATGCTGGATCCGGACACCTTCTCCGTAACGGACTCTATTCCCGCCGGGGGAGATGGACCCCAGGGAATCATTGCAGTGAATCCGTCCAGCTGAGTATCTTACAGCAGGTAAAATCACAGATCCCTGAAGGGAAACCGAAAAATGAAAAACATAAAGTGCGACTTGCATGTGCATTCCGAGGCTTCCCGTCAGTCTGCCCGCTGGATACTTAGAACCCTGAAGGCTCCGGAAAGCTTCACTCCGCCTGAGCTTGTCTACGACCTTGCCAGGAAACGGGGCATGGATCTTGTTACAATAACCGATGTGAACACCATAGACGGCATTTTGAAGATAAAGGATCTACCCGGTGTATTCCTCAGCGAAGAGATCGGCGCCCTCATTCCCGGCTCCAAGAAACCTGTGCACATTCTGGCATACCACATCACGGAAGAGCAGCACCAGGAAACGGTAAAACTCAGAGCCAATGTATTCGACCTTCTGGATTACCTGAACCAGCAGGGAATAGTGAACGTACTGGCTCATCCCTTCTATTTTCCCGGTGAGAATCTAACCACCGACGAGTGGAAGGACATTGTAAAAAGGGTATCACTGATAGAGGGGAGGAACGGAACACGCGCAGCCTGGGAGAACCGGGCCTCAATGGAAATGGCAAAGGCCATCAGAGGAAATGAGTACAACGGGTTTACCGCAGGAAGCGACGATCACTGCGGAAGGTTCTTCGCACTTACCTGGACCGAAGTGGAGTGCGACGGCACCCCGGGGGGATTCCTTCACGAGGTTTCCATGGGAAGGGGCATTCTGAAGGGTGACCATGGAAGTGCCGTAAGGTCTTCTTATGCTGTTTACTCCATCGCATATTCCTTCTACAGGAACAGGCTTCTTTCAAAGAACGTGCCCAACGTGGCCACCATGGCCGCGGACAGGTTTCTCAGCCCCATCTCTCAGGACAGCGAAGAGGAGCCCACCCTCTGGCACAAGGCCGACTTTCTTTTTCATCACATGCTGAAGAAGGCCAGGGGAAACAGTGCAGACTTCGAGAGCTTCCTCGCGGATGAGCTCATTGAAATAGGCAAGGACCTTAACCTTCGGAAGGGAAGCCCGGAGCTGGAGCAGGAAGGCATAGAGGAGAGGACCTTCGAGATACTCAACAAGCTCACCAACAGCCTTCTCAGACGTTCAGTGGAGCAGCTGGGCACCAGGTTCAGCAAGGGTCAGATACTGGAAGGTTTCGAAGCCCTCACCGCAATGATCCCGGTTCTGGCCCTCAACGCACCATTTCCCATTGCCTACATGGACAGGCGCCGGGGCAGAGACCAGGTGAACAGGATCTGCGGCGAACTCGGGGTAGATTCCCCGGCAGCGAGGAATTCTGGCAGAAGGGTATGGGTAACCGACACGATAGATGATCTGAACGGGGTTTCCAGGACAATTCAGAAATTCGGAACACTGTCGGTAAAAGCGGGGATGGAACTTGCCATAATGGCATGTCAGGACCGCGCGGTTTCCTTTCCCGGCTGGGTGGTGAATTTCAAACCCATAAAGGAATTCGCAGTACCCAACTATCCTTCCAAGAAGCTTTCCGTGCCTCCCTTCCTGGAAATGCTGAGATTCTTCGAGGAAAACGATTTCGAGGTTGTCTACATATCCACTCCGGGTCCCCTGGGAATGATCGCCCTGGGTGTTGCCAAGCTTCTGGGCATACCAACGGTTTCCATCTATCACACTGACTATCCCAGGCATACCAATGAGATAATAGAGGACTCAAGGATGGCGGACATGATAAGCTCTGCCACAGGATGGTTCTACTCCCTCTCTGAAATGGTAATGGTTCCAAGCAGGTTCTACATGGATGATCTGGAACTGCTGGGGGTGGACAGGTCGAAAATGACCATTTTCCCCAGGGGAACCGACCATGAATCATTCTCTCCAAAGTGGAGGGTTGCGGATTACATGTCCCGTTTCGGAGGAAGCAGCGATACCCTTAAACTTCTCTACACCGGAAGAGTATCCCGCGAAAAGGACCTGGATATACTTTCAGAGGCCTTTCTGAAGGTACGGGAGGAGTTCCCGAAGGTAGAGCTCTTCCTTGCGGGAGACGGCCCCTACATGAGGGAGCTGGGCAGAGACATACTGGGCAGGGGAGGATTCTTCTGCGGAAACCTGTCAGGAGAAGACTTCTCCAGAACGGTTGCTTCCTGCGATATCTTCGTGTTTCCATCCACCACGGACACCTACGGCAACTCTGTTCTGGAAGCCCAGGCAGCTGGCCTTCCATGCATAGTTACGGACAGCGGAGGTCCCCAGGAGATAATAGTACCCGAAAAAAGCGGTCTGGTCGTTAAAGGAAGGGATTCGAAAGCCCTTGCGGAATCTATTCTGAAGCTGCTTACCAATGACGAACTGCGAACGAAAATGGGTATTGAGGCCAGAAAACGAGCCCTGGAACACGACTGGGACAAAGCCTTTAAAACCATCTGGGACAGGGGAACGGAAGTTCTCTGACTTCGTAGGCCGCCACGAGCTTCTATAATGAACCCGGAAGGCTGACCTCACAAACTCAGGCAAAATACACACACTGAAACTGTACGCCGAAGGGATTATGAAATAGCATTCCAGATGGAGTCGCAGTCAACTGAATCCAGTTAAAATTCATATACCATCTTATTCTGATTTTCTTATGACATTAATACTTGACATGATTTTAAGCGACGGGTATTTTTTTTCATAGTATAGGTTTTATCAGTTCGTTTGTGTTCCGGCCTGTGCTTGCACAATAACTTAAAACCGGATACTTAACCTTCTAAAGCTTGCAGGCTTGAACTGACAGCTTTTTGCCTCTGTTACCGAGGCAAACTTAAAAGGGGGTAACCGAAGTGTTTCGCTATGCCATACTATTAACTGGGTTTCTTTCGAACGTTTACGCGGGTTCAGCAACGCAAACTGACTGGACAAAAGGTCCGGATCCATCCGATCCGGTCTCTGAATGGACATCGACATTCTACGCAGCTGCGGGAATGAACTGGCTTCACTGTCCAGGGGAGGTTTCTCTCGCAGGAGATTTCATCGATCCCGTTCAGTATGAAATCACACTGGGATTGGAACTCATATCGCATATTGCTTCCTGCGATGTGGATACAGATGGCGATATGGATCTTATCGTTTCCAGTGATAACTACTTAGGTACTCCGGATTCTATCGTCTGGCTGGAAAATTTGAACCTGAGCAGTCCCGACTGGCCAGTGCATAGAATTGCCTTGAAGCACCCCGCCATTCGTAGTATGGAATTATGCGATATGAATGCAGACGGGTATACAGACATTGTTTGCAACGCCTTCGGCGAAGGGACCAACATATACTGGTTCGAAGGAGACGGAACGGGCATTGTCTGGATTGAACACTCTGTAACAGAGAAACAATATTACAGTACTGTAGTGCATATTGTGGATCTGGATATCGATGGAGACATTGACATAGTTTCAGGAACATACTTTGTAACCGAAAACGGCATGTGCTGGTGGGAGAACATTGACGGATCCGGTGAAATCTGGTCTGAGCATGTAATAAACAGGGGATATTCCGGAGCTGTTAGTATCGATCATTTAGATGCTGACGGTGATGGAGACATAGATATTGCAGTAAATTCGCATTATCTCAATCCCACCATTTCCTGGTGGGAAAACCTGGATGGTGCAGGAAATGAATGGTCAGAGCATGAACTTGCCTCCGGCTGTTATGACAACGGACTGTCAGCAATAGACATTGATCGGGATAATGACCAGGATCTGCTGGTATCCGGTTCATCGGGAAACACTATTGGATTCTGGCGCAACACAGGCGGCGCCGGGGTTTTCGAATACTTCAATATCGCCTGGTGCGACGCTAAGGAGGTCTTGGGCGAGGACATGGATCTGGATGGAGATGTTGATGCTGCCGCAGCACTGTTCAATGATCACGGGGTACGCCAATGGGAAAATCTGAGTGAAGTGGCTATGGATGTATGGCAGGAAAGGGAAATTGGCGGTTTGCGACATTCCCATACAATTGAAGCCGCTGATATAGACGGTGATTCCTTTGTTGAGCTTATTTCAGGTTCCAGGTGGCCGCCGGATCATCCTGAGCTGCGTTACTGGCACTTCATTGAACCAGGTTCTTTTGGCTGGCTTGAATCCAGCATTCTTCATGTTGATGATTGTGAACCCTCCTGGTCAACGATTTACTGGGAAGGGCATCAGCCTGAAGGTTCATCTATCTCAATGCGGGTGAGATCCTCAGATGATCCTCTCAGCATGGGTGACTGGTCTGATACCATGCCGGTGCCCGGCAGCCTGCCGGAGACCATTGCAGACGGAGACAATTACTTCCAGTACAGGGTCTGTCTTGAAACCGGAAGAAAACCGGAAGATCAACCGGTACTGGAAAGCGTTACAGTCTCCTGGAATCCTGTGAGCATCAGCGAAACAACAGGACCAATAGCAGAACCTACAGTACTCCTGCCCTTCAATCCCAACCCCTGCAGCTCAAATCCGGTGATCAGATTCATTGTTTCATCGCCCTCGATGATTGAATTCAACCTGTTCGATGTTTCCGGAAGACTTGCTGCTGGAATCCCGGCAAGGGAGTACCAGGCGGGTATGCAAACCGTTGAACTTGATGGGATCTTACCTGCCGGGATATACCATTGCCGGATGTGGGCGGGGGATTGCAGTTATACTCGGCGGCTTGTTATTGTGAAATGAACTGAAACAGGACCTATAGAGTGGTCGGGGCGACTGGATTCGAACCAGCGACCCCCTGCTCCCAAAGCAGGTGCGCTACCGAACTGCGCCACGCCCCGACCGCAGCTCCGATTCTAACTAATTTCCAGGCGAACAGCCAAGCTTGACCCCGGGAACCTGTTCTATGATAGTCGTGTATCCCCGTATATGATGGTATGGTGTAAAACAAATCCCGAAAGGATTTTAAATTGAAATTTACATTGTTTTTGCTAACGCTTTTTGCCATTGCCGCCTCTGCCGAGTGGCATTCCGTTATGGTTCCAGACGTAACCAGACTGGATCTTGACTACTTCAATGAAAACGGCTACGACATCGAAGCGGTGTTCGGTTCCAAAGCACGACTTTACGTTTCAGACACCCAGGAACTTGAGCTTCGCAATCTCTGCTATCGGCCTGTTTTAGAAGAGATTCCCATACCTCTTGTCGAATATCCCACTATTGCTGAGGTTAACGCGGCAATGGCAGATGTTGTTTCAGCCCACCCGTCCATTGCCAGAATGGAGCAGATCGGAACCACGGTTCAGGGCAGAGAGATTTACGCCGTAATAGTAAGCGACAACGTGAACCAGGACGAGGCAGAGCCCGAGATCCGTATCACGGGCAACATCCACGGCGATGAAAAGGGCGGCGGCATGTCCGTGCTCAACTTCCTTGAAGTTCTGACAGACAACTACGGTACAAGCGACATGTGCACCTATGTGGTGGACAACTCCGAACTCTGGATAATCAGCATAGTCAACCCCGACGGCTACGTTCTCAATCAAAGGTACAATGCAAACAACGTAGATCTTAACAGGGATTTCAGTTACATGAACAGCCCTCCTTACTACGAGGGACCTGAAAGCCAGGCAATAAGGGACCTCACCATGCAGGACTGGCCCGAATCCAGCAACTTCGTGAATCCCTTTGCCACAGGTCTTTCCTTCCACGGCGGAGCAGAGTGTGTCAATGCAGTTTGGAACTACAGTGTCTCGGCTGTGATACAGGACCTCGAACTGGTAAACGCCCAGTCGTACGCATACGCCCAGAATCCTTCCATGGTCAGTTACTACGGTCCTTTTACCGTATACATTCCAGGCGCATCCTGGTATGAAACAAATGGCGATGTGAATGACTGGTCCTACGGCGAAGTGGGAACGGTTGACTACACCATAGAGGTTTCAGACATCAAGTCTCCCTCCAACTGGCCTGAAATAGCAAACGCAAACTACATGGCGATACTTGATTTCTGCGTAACCAGTACCTACGGTATTTACGGAACTGTGGAGGACGCCGCAGGAAACCCCCTGGACGCCCTTGTGGAAGTTGAGAAAACTGACGGAACCGATTCCAGTCCTCTGCGTTTCTGCCGAACTGACGTGGTTGACGGGGGATACTCCAAGACACTGGTTCCGGGAACCTACAACGTGGTTGTCACCGTTGACGGTATGGGCTCCATTGCCCAGAACGGCATAACCGTTGGTTCTGAAGAAATGGTCCCGGTGAATTTCGTGTTCGGAACAGGCATCGAGGGCGGCACCACACAGGGGCTGTTCATACAGATCAGTTCATCGCCTAACCCCGTCAGGGCCAACTGCTCCATAGCCCTTCCCGACACAGGGGTTGAAGGATCGCTTGAAATTTATGATATTTCCGGCAGAACTGTATATGAACAGAGTATTTCCGCCGGGGTTGTATCGCATTCGTTCAACGCCGGTTCGGCACTTCCCGCTGGAGTATACCAGGTAAGGTACACTTCTAACGGGCTTTCCGCATCAACCAGAATGGTTGTTACGGACTGAGACAGTAGGAAAGGCAACAGAATGGCACATAAAAAATCATCTTCCAGCTCCAGGAACGGTAGAGATACCGCAGGAAGGCGCCTTGGAGTCAAAGCTCCTTCCGGGCAGGTAGTATCCGGAGGAACCATCATCGTGCGTCAGCGGGGAACCAGGATCCATCCCGGTTTGAACGTTGGCAAGGGATCCGATGACACCCTTTTCGCAAAGATAGAGGGCAGGGTCAAGTTCCACCGCATGGGAGCCAGAAAGGTTGCTTCCGTTATACCAGAAGCATAAACCCGGTGAGAGTAAAAGCTGACTTTGTTCTAAAGGGCATCGGAAGGCTTCTCACCATGGCTGGTCCTCCCGTGCCCAGGAAGGGAAGACTTGCTTCTGAACTGGGTCTTGTAGAAAACGCCTCTCTGGCCTGCTACCGGGGAAGGGTTGTCTGGGCTGGTCCCGGAAAAGATCTGGAAAGCAACTGTTCACTGGAAAAAGACTGCGTTATTGACGAAGCCGGGGGTTCTCTCGTGACCCCCGGCTTCGTGGATTCTCACACTCACCCTCTTTTCGGCAAGACAAGAGAAGATGAGTTTGCCATGAGGGCCGCAGGAGCCGATTACGAGGATATTGCCGCCGCCGGCGGAGGCATACTGAACAGTGTCGGAAGGACCAGAACCGCCTCCGACGATACGATCAGAAGGAATCTTTTCAGGCATCTTCACAACATGCTGGCATCGGGAACAACCACCGTTGAAGTGAAAAGCGGCTACGGTCTGGATCTGGAAACGGAACTGCGCTGCCTGAGAATTGCAGGGGAAGCCCTGGAAGAATCTCCTTTGACCATTGTTCCCACCTTCATGGGAGCCCATGAAGTGCCTGCGGAATTCAAAGGCGAACCGGACAGGTACATAGACTACCTGATAAACACCGTGAACCCTGCTGTGAAAAGGCAGGGAATAGCAAAGTTCGTTGACATATTCTGCGAGAAGGGCGTATTCACCCCTGAACAGGCTGAAAGATACCTGAAAGCATCCAGTGAACAGGGGTTCCTTCTGCGAATACACGCCGACGAATTCCACGACACCGGCGGCGCAAGGGTGGCTTTCGAGGCAGGGGCTTACAGTGCCGATCACCTGCTGTCGATTTCCAGTAAGAATATTCAGGGCATTGCAGAAAGCAAAACGGTTGCAACGCTGCTTCCCGGAACCGCTCTATTTCTGGGAAAACCGTTTCCTCCGGGCAGAAAGCTGCTGGACGCAGGTGCCGCCGTGGCCATTGCCACGGACTTCAATCCCGGCAGCTGTTTCTGCGATTCCATGCCCCTGATAGTAAGTCTTGCGGTATGTCAGTGCGGATTCACCGTTGAAGAGGCCCTTGTATCCGCAACCGCCAACGGAGCGGCAGCGCTTGGACTCGGCGGTTTGAAGGGGGGGCTTGCGCCGGGCTGCCATGGTGATATTGTTGTATGGGATTGTGAAGATTACAGGATGATTCCTTACCATCTGGGAAACCCGGATGTGAAGGTGGTGTACTGCGCGGCTCAAAGAGTATATAGTACGAAACACGGATAAATAACGGAGGATCGCAGGCAATGACCGAGAACGTAACTTCTCTTAAGAAAAAAGCTCACGACCTTGTGCAGAAGGGCAAGCACGAGAGTGCCCTGAAAATATTCAATCTGGTTATAGAGCAGGATCCCAAAGACGCCTCCGTACACAATAAAATAGGCGATGTCCTTCTGAAGATGAAGCGGGAAGACGAGGCAAAAAAGCATTTCGTGACCTCAGCCAGGCTTTATTGCGAAGAAGGACTGCACATGGTTTCCACTTCAGTATGCAGGAAACTTCTCCGTTCTTTCCCAGACGTGGCGGATGCCCATCTCATCATGGGAAACTGCTTCATCGAACAGGACAAACCTGACCAGGCGAAGAAGGAATACGTAAGCTACCTCAAGACGAAACCGTCACTGGATCTCCCTGATGTGGCAAACACTTTGAAATCACTTACCGTACTGGATCCCAACGCCGCAAATTGGGTGGTGAACCTGGCGAAGGTTGCCTACAAGCAAAAAAACGAAGCATACCTTGACTATGCTGTGTCCGTTTCCATGGAGAGAAATCTTTCCGGTCATGAGAAACTGGCCAGTATGCTCCTGAAACTCAGAAACGAACTTCACCCTGCTCCTAAACCTAAACCCCGTCCCAGGGCAAAGTCAGAACCTGAACCCAAACCAGCTGTCAGGAAGAAGTCATCCGATGCTCCGGCCAAAGAAGAGCCCGTCCCAGTTGCCGAAACGGACACTGCAGCTCTGCTGAATACCCTGAGTTTCAATCAGGACGATCTCATCGAAGGCGGCAACGAATCAAGCGAAGACCTTCTCCGGGACATTGACCAGGGCGAAGAAGAGGAATGGGAAGAAGAGGAAATCCAGGAACTCAGGCCCCAGAGAATAGGGGAATACTTCGTTGCCTGCGGCATGCTCAAAGCTGCCGATGTTCTCAAGGCACTGGACAAGCAGTCTTCGGACATGAAGAACTCCAGGCTGGGAGACGTGCTTGTTGCCATGAACCTGGTCTCTCTAAGGCAGGTTCGTGAAGCTCTCTCGAAGCAGGTAGCCGACATGAGGAACCGTCTGGAAAGGGATCCCGGCGATGCCCTCGGTTTCATCGAAATGGCCAACCTCCTTCTCGACGTTGGAGACTTCTACGGTGCTGTGGGGGCATATCTCAGGGCAGCAGAAATTTACCGAAGCGAAGAGCGCGATTACATGGTATTCGAGCTTCTCGAAGGAGTGCTGGACATATGTCCCGAGTCTCTATCCGCCGCAAAGGAAATAGTCAGGATAAGGCATACCATCGATAAGGAAGGACAGGCCAGAGCTTTCTACCGGCTTGCTGTAGCATATCTTTTGAACGACAGTCAGTACGAGGCCATGGCCTCGCTGGAAGCAGCTGTCGATGTCTGTCCTGATTATCGTGACGCAATAGACCTTATGAACGGCATTCTGCCCGAAGAGCACAAGGAAGCCGGAGTTACCGGAGTGGCAGACATTCTCGACGACATAGACAACGTTAAGACCGACAGCTCGAAAAGTATCCTTGCCGATATAATCCTGGAATTCAAAACCGGCGTTGACGAAAGCATATCCAGGGAAGATTACTCGACCCATTTCGACCTGGGAATCGCATACAGAGAGATGGGGCTTCTCAGGGAAGCTATACAGGAATTCGAGAAAGTTCTGCCCAGCCCGGACTACAGGATAAAGGCAAGGGAAATGCTCGGACGGTGCACCTTCGACATGCGAAGATTCGACGAAGCTGAAGATCACTTCCGCAAAGGGCTCGTTATTGCAAACACACTCAACGACGACAACGCCATAGTGGGTTTTCACGTGAACCTTGCCAGGGTCTATGACTTCACCGGAAGAGCAGGACATGCCGAGGCAGAAATGAAGATCGCCGAAGACATGAATCCGGTGATCGCCAGGGCACTGCAGCTTGAATAGATGACTTCAAGCAGGTCATCTGTGGTCACAGTTACAAGACCCTCACCGGCCTCCCGAGCCGGTCTGAAAAAAGGCGACATTATACTGAGCTGTAACGGTTTTCCCGTAACGGACTGGGTTGATCTGCTTGCCCAGTCATCTGCGGGAACCGTTAACCTCCACATCAGACGGGGACTATCAGAAAAACACGTTAAGCTCAGACGGGGTCCGGGAGAGGAACTGGGAATTCATCTGTCAGATTCTGAACCTCGTTCCTGCGGAAACAGATGCATATTCTGCTTCGTTGACCAGCAGCCTCCGGGCCTCAGACCATCCCTGCTTGTGAAGGACGATGACGTTCGCTACTCTTTCCTGCAGGGTACTTACATTACCCTGACGAACAGGCAGACAGCCGAAGCCATATCCAGGGGATTCAATACCCTTCACGTCTCGGTGCACGCAGCAGACCCTGAACTGAGGGGAAGACTGCTTGGCAGACCGGGACCTATGCCGATTCTCTCCAATATCGACCTGCTTGCCGGACATGGTATAGAAGTTCAGGCTCAGATCGTTGTCGTTCCCGGTTACAACGACGGGAAAGTTCTGGAAGATACCATCGAGAAGCTCTTAAGAAGAAGTAATGTGCGCATACTGGGAATTGTACCTGTGGGGCTAACCGGCCACAGGAACGGTCTCACCCCCCTTAGAAGACCATCCGCGGAAGAAGCCGCCTCAACCCTTGATATCATAGCCGCATGGCAGAATGAATCAGGGTCTCCAAGGGTGTTTGCAGCAGACGAATACTATCTGCTTGCACCACGGGACATACCCGGGGGAGATCACTACACCACCTGTACGCTGCAGGCCAACGGGATAGGGCTTATGGCCGCCGAGAGGGATCACTGTGCAGGCAGGAACTTCACCGGAGAGGGCCTGGTAGCCACAGGGGAGCTTGCCTACCCGTTCATTTCAACCCTTCTCGAGGATTCCGGCTATACCGTACTGCCGGTGTGGAATACGCTGATGGGGAGAGAGGTGGGGGTTGCCGGTCTTCTCAGCGGGGCAGACGTCATACACAGCACTGCAAATCATCATAACACCCGGAAAATGCTCTTTCTTCCCTCCATCATGTTCAACCACCGGGGACTGACACTGGACGGCATTTCAAAGGATGATATATCAAATGCCACTGGCATGGACGTAAGCGTTATTGAAAGAATCGGAGATCTGCCTTGATATCCATCCAGCTTGCCTCGGCGATCTTTGCCCTGCTTGTTGTTTTTATGGGAATCATCCACTGGAGAATGGAGCAGAGCACAAGACAGATACGCAAAATGGAGAAGAGTCTTGCCGATGCCAGGAGAGAACTCCAGTCCATGGAGATGCTGAAATCCCGCTTCCTCGGAAGAATAGGTGACGTTCTTGCTGAACCCCTGATCGCCATAGAGAGAACATCAGACAAACTGGGGCATGAGAACCCCGGACTTCCCGACGATGTGCTGAAAGACCTTTCCAGACTCTCAGAAGAGGTGCATTCACTTGTACGGATACTCACCGTCTTCGAGCAGATATCCAGGAATGACGGGATGGAGCAGCCTGACAATGAAAACACAGTGGAGAAGATCCAGCTGGATGTTCTTGTCTCCGATGCAGCAATGGATATTTCTGATCAGGCTTCTGACAGGATGGTCTCAGTATCGGTGAACCTGTGCGGCCCGGTGGAAACGGCAGGAAATCCTTCCCAGATGGCTGAAGCCGTTGGTTCGCTTCTTAAGGAAACGCTGAAAAGAGCCAGCGAGAATTCCGTTCTGTCAATAGAGCTCAGAGAATCAGACAACATAGAATTGGAAATAAACTGGACCGGAGAAAGAAAACCCGGAACCGGCGATGAAAACCTTCTGGGTACAGGTCTAACACGACTTATAGCGTCCTCGCACGGCGGCTGGGTAAGCGAGGATTGGGAAGAGGGAAGGATCAAACTGATTCTTCCGGCAGCGGGAGATAATCAATGAACTTGAATATTTTCAGGAAGTACGATATCAGGGGAGTAGCAGATACCGATCTGGACAATTCCACAGTGATAAAACTTGGTTTCGTTCTGGGTGAAATGTGCAAGGGAGGCACCTTCGCAATAGGTAGGGACTGCAGGCCAAGCGGAGAAAGACTGGCAGACATGCTTGCCCGTGGTGCCGAAACAGCCGGCTGCAGTGTGGTGAACCTGGGTGTACAGACCACACCGATGACCTACTTTGCAGCCTGGACCCTGAAGCCCCAGATCACAGTGATGATAACGGGAAGTCACAATCCCCCGGAGTACAACGGGTTCAAAATGATGAAGGGACTCCACACCCTCTGGGGAGATGACATAGGGCAGATAAGAGAAAGAATGCTGGAGGCGGATATTCCAGCACCTGCAGGGAATCCATCCCCTGAAAACGTATCCGTAAGGGAAGCTTATCTGGACAGACTCCGATCCGAGTTCTCTCCGCCGGTGTCACTGAAGGTAGCGGTGGACGCCGGTAACGGCACAGGGGGAGACTGCGCCGTTCAGCTTCTCACAGAACTTGGATACAGAGTTGTTCCTCTATACTGCGATGCAGACGGCTCCTTCCCCAACCACCACCCTGACCCCACCGTAGTGACCAACCTGGCTGATCTCAGAGATACGGTGATAAGGGAAAAGTGCAACCTTGGCATAGCCTTCGATGGAGATGCGGATAGACTGGGCATAGTGGATGAGAACGGGGATGTAATATTCGGAGACAGAATTCTTTGTGTCCTTGCAGAAAAGGTTCTCCATGATAACCCCGGAGCAACGATAATCAGCGAGGTAAAGGCTTCCAGCGTGTTCTTTTCCCGGGTGGAGCAGCTTGGAGGAAAAGCGGTGATGCTTCCCACGGGACACTCGATAATCAAGGAGGGTATGACAAGGGAAAACGCCCTTCTGGCAGGGGAGATGAGCGGTCATATTTTCTTCCGGGACAGATATTACGGTTACGATGACGCTCTCTATGCAGCTCTCAGGTTCCTGGAAATCGCCGAAAGAGCACCAGGACCGGTTTCATCTCTCACTGCGGATCTGCCTCCTTTGAAGGCAACCCCTGAGATACGTGAAAACTGTTCCGACTCGGAAAAATTCCTGCTGGTGAAAAAGGTCAGGAACATTTTCGAAAAAGAGGGCTACAATGTTAACAGCATCGATGGAGTCCGGGTTAACTTCGGAAAAGGATGGGGGCTTCTCAGGGCTTCCAACACCCAACCGGTTCTCGTGATGCGCTTTGAGGCTGAAACAGACCAGCTTCTTGAAGAATATGAAAAGCTTTTAAGGAAAATTCTAGGCAAAGCCCGGGAGGAATTGTAATGTCCAGAGAAAATGTCGAGAAACTTGAGGCGGAGGTTCTGGAAGCTGCCAGGCTCCTCAGCAGGGTAAGAGAACAATTCTCTTCTGTTGTAGTAGGTCAGGAAGATTTTCGTATGGGTCTGCTGACAGCTCTTCTTTCAAATGGTCATGTGCTTGTGGAGGGCGTGCCCGGACTGGCAAAAACCCTTGCAGCCAGCACCCTTTCCAGCTGCCTGGATGCAAGCTTCTCCAGAATTCAGTTCACACCGGACCTTCTTCCTGCGGATATCACCGGAACAATGATATACCAGCCCCAGAAGGGTACTTTCATCGAACGGATGGGACCTGTGTTTGCCCAGATGATCCTTGCCGACGAAATCAACAGAGCCCCGGCCAAGGTACAGAGCGCCCTTCTTGAAGCCATGCAGGAAAGACAGGTAACCTTCGGAGGAGTCACACACAGGCTTCCGGAACCGTTCTTTGTCATGGCGACACAGAATCCCATAGAGCAGGAGGGCACATACCCGCTTCCTGAAGCTCAGGTAGACCGTTTCATGCTGAAACTGATCATCGACTACCCCACTCCGGATCAGGAAGTGGAGATACTGAAGAGGATGGGAGGCAACGAAAAACCCACTGCTTCCAAGGTGATGACCACGGAGCAGCTGGCACATCTGAAGAATCTTTCCAACCGGATAATAGTAGAAGAAGACGTTCTCTCATACGTGGTCCGACTGGTGGATGCCACCAGACATCCAAGACTTCACAAACTGCGGGACCTGGAGGACCTCATCCTTGTGGGATCAAGTCCAAGGGGTTCTCTGGCGCTTCTGGCATCGGCAAGATCACGTGCTCTTCTCACAGGTCAGGCTTTCGTTACCCCTGACCTGGTGAAGGAAGTTGCTCCCGACGCACTTCGTCACAGAATCATCAGGTCTTTCGAAGCTGAAGCGGAAGAGGTAACCGTGGAAGAGATGCTATCCACAATACTCGACAAGGTACCGGTAACCCAGAGGTAGCGAAGTGGAAACTGCACACAGTCTGTTCAGAAGAGTACAGCGGATAGAAATACGCACCAGGAAGCTGGTGGATCAGCTTATGGGAGGCGATTACAGATCGGTATTCAGAGGCCAGGGTATGGAATTCTGCGACTACAGACCATACGTGGAGGGTGATGATCCCAGACTCATAGACTGGAATGTCACAGCCAGAGCAATGAATCCCTTCGTCAAGATTCTCTCAGAGGAGAGGGAACTGCTTGTGATGCTTGTTGTGGACGTCTCCGGCAGTCTCAACTTCGGGTCCATAAATCTTACCAAAGCGGACAGAGTGGCGGAAACAGCCGCGGTGATTGCCCTGTCTGCCGCAAAAAGCAACGACAGAGTGGGACTTCTTACATACGGTGACAAGGTGTACAACTACGTACCGCCCGACAAGGGCAGGGCACATTCACTTTCAATCGTGCAGAAAGTGCTTGAATCTTCGGACCACCAGGAGAAGGCCGACATTGAGAATGCACTTGCCTTCCTGGGCAGAGTACTCAAAAGACGGGCACTGATCTTCCTTGTGAGCGACTTCAGATTCAGCAGTAACTGCGAGAAGAAACTGAAGGTATTTTCCAGCAAGCATGACATGGTGGGCATACACATCTTCGACCCCAGGGAAGTCCGGATGCCCGATGTGGGAAGAATAAAGTTCCGAGATCCGGAAACAGGTATTGAAAGCATAGTTAATACCTCCAGTCATGCCTGGCAGAAAGCCTTTTCAGCGAGAGTTCAGGCCGATGCCGCGGCCAGAGAGCTTCTTTGTCGAAAAACAAAACTTGATGTGGTCAGCATCTCCACCTCAGACGACCTCATTCTTCCGCTGAGGCGTTTTTTCCATCTTAGAAAGAGAAGGAGAGCCCACTGATGCATCTACTGCTTCTTCTTACCGTTTTTTCCACCGAATTGAACCCGGGACTTCCCGGCATTGTGGACTATGGGGTTCCCGCTGGTTTCCAGACCGAAATGCTAAGGGAAGACTCCACCTGGTCCGTGGTGGAAGGGGACAGCGGAAGGTTCACCCTGGTACCGCTGGTTCTCTCTGACACCCTGAACCTGCCCGCTTTAAGGGGATGGAACGAAAGCGGAGACACACTTCTCTTCCAGCCTCCCCCGGTAACCGTGATACCATCGTTTCCCGATACCCTCATGGATCCTTCCTTTCCCGTCTATCCCTGCCACATGTCCATTCCGCCGGGACTTCCCGAGGACTTCGCAAGGAACATTTCCTTCTGGCTGGTCTGGACAGGTAAGCCCCCCTTCCCATGGCTGTGGGTATCCTGCGGCGTACTGCTCATTTCTCTTGCGGCCTGGTACATAATCCGCAGACGCAGAAAAGCTTCCCACACTCCAGCCACAGAAATTACAGAAAAAATCCCAGCTGGAAGGGAAGCTGAAAGGGAAGCCCTTGCCCTCCTGGAAAGTGAGAGCTTCATACACGGAAGATGGGCAGAACTTTTCACCGAGATAGACAGGCAGTACAGAGTAACGGTTGCAGGCAGGTTCGGAGTTGTGAACAGAGCCCTCACTCTGAATCAGATCTCCCGTTCCCTGTCTTCAACCGGTGACGGCAGAAAATTTCTCGAGGATGCTTCCGAACTGGTGAGGGAAATCACGCTGCAGCTTTATGCGGACTGGGGCAGTTCCAAAGAAAGGTCAGCCGGTTTCATAAGGAAACTCGCCAAACTGAGAAGGGAGTGGTCACGATGATCAGATTCGCCTTCTATCAGGTGCTATTCCTTTATCCAGTGGCTATTTTTGCTGCTTACCTTCTCAAGCAGAAGAGGAGCGGAGCAAAGAAAGGCGCAGTGTACACCGGACCCTTTACCGGTACTCCTCAATCCACCTCCGGCAGTTTTTTTACCGTTTTTATTCCCTGGACGGGCATCCTTCTTCTCTTCGTAGCCCTTGCCAGACCTCAGACAGGATTCGAACGGCTCCCTGACGCAGGTGAAGGTGTGGACATCGTACTGGCCCTGGATGTATCCACAAGTATGCTGGCGGAGGACTATGATCCTAACAGGCTGGAAGTTGCAAAGGACGCCGCCCTGGAATTCATAGAAGACAGGCCCAATGACAGAATTGGTCTTGTGCTCTACGCTGCGGAACCTGTGACCATCTGTCCACCCACCTTCGATCACTCAACCCTTGAAAGATTCATCGAAAACGCAGACCTGGGATTTCTCATGGACGGTACCGCCATCGGTTCAGGCCTTGCAACCGCTGCAAGGGGTCTTGGCTCCTCCAGCACGAACAGAAGGGTAATAGTTCTTCTATCAGATGGAGTGGAAACTGCGGGGGTGGTGGATCCCATTACCGTAGCTCAGGCCGTTCACACCCTTCACGGAGACAGCATCTCGGTATACACCGTTGCCATCGGAAGGGAAAACAGCGGTTATGAGGTGGACAGGGAGACCCTGGCTGAAATAGCAAGTATCAATAACGGCAGGCTTTTCAACGTTTACAACAGACATGATCTGGAAGAGGTTTACGAAGAGATAGATCAGCTCGAGGCATCGGTGCTTCCGGAATCCGGTCTCTTCGTATACCGTGACCACTATATCGGCTGGCTGGTGGCCGGTCTGATTCTTCTTGCCCTGGGTGAATACTGCCGCTGGAAGGCCTTCAGAGTAACGGGGGGAGGCAACTGATGGAATTTCAGAGACCCTGGCTCAATCTCCTGGCCCTCATGGCTCCCCTCTACTGGTGGCTCCGTGTAAGATGGCTGCGTGAAGACGAGAAAAGATTAAGACGTTTTGTCCGTCCTGTTCTCTGGGAAAAGGTAGGCATTGCAGCTCCGTCGCAGCACACTCTCACCAGAATTCTCATATCCATCGCCCTGGCGTGCTTTGCAGTTGCGGCAGCAGGACCTGTATGGGGCAAATCAGAGGCATACATACCCAGGGGAGGTGAGAACGTAGTCATAGCTCTGGACGTATCACGCTCCATGTGGTGTGACGATGAGGCACCAACCAGACTGGGAAGGGCTGCCCTTGAGATAAGAAGGCTGATCGAATCCATGCCTGATACCAGATTCAGCCTGGTGGTTTTCAGCGGCAGAGCAAGACTTGCAGTTCCCATAACCCTGGACACCGAATTCATCCTGGACAAAATCCCCTCAAACCCCTCGGACGACACTTCCCTTCCTCAGGGAACCACACTGAGCAACCTGGTGGATGTCATGGTAACGGCGCTTCCAGATATGGATCTTGAAGGGCAGGTGGGTGTGATATTCTCTGACGGCGGCTTCCACGACTACACCCTGAGCGAGGCGGTAAATGAAGCACTCGAAAGAAGGATTTCCCTTGTTACGGTAGGAGTGGGGGGAGACACCCCTGTTACCGTCCCCGGAGACAATGGTCCCCTGGTCTGGCAGGGAGATACCATAAAAACCGTTCTAGAAGATGAGGCTCTGAAGACACTTGCAGAGGAAACCGGCGGCTTCTACACCAGAATATCCGAAGCCGGTGACCTTTCAGAACCCCTCCGGGAATTGCTGAGCAGAAGTTCCGCCGATGTGGATGCGGACATAGCAGGAGCTTCCGGAGCCAGAAGGTTCCAGTATTTCCTGGCTGCAGGCATACTGCTGCTTCTGGCTGCTGTCT
>CAZNFQ010000028.1:0-9944 GCA_964571965.1 uncultured bacterium
TGAGTCCCTCGACGCCGGGTTCGATCTCAACGAATGCTCCGTAATCGGTGATAGAAGCAACCTTACCCTCGACCATTGTATCCTGGGGATATCTTTCGGCGACACCCTCCCAGGGGAATGGCTGAAGCTGCTTGAGACCCAGGGATATGCGCTCGCGTTCACGATCGAATTTCAATACCTTGACGTCTATCTCATCACCAATGGCAACAAGCTGAGACGGGTGCCTGACTCTGCCCCAGCTCATGTCGGTTATGTGAAGAAGACCGTCGATGCCGCCAAGGTCCACGAATGCACCGAAATCGGTGATATTCTTCACTATACCGGTACGGACCTGGTCCTCCTCAAGCTCCTTTATCAGAGTTTCCTTGAGCTCGCTTCTGGCTTCTTCAAGAACCTGCCTGCGGCTTACAACGATGTTCCTGCGCCTCTTGTTGAGCTTGATTACCCTGAAGTCCAGCTCTTCTCCGCAGAACTTCTCGAGGTTGGGCACCTGCCTCAGAGCAACCTGTGAACCTGGAAGGAAGGCATCGACGCCCATTATGCGCACGGTAAGACCGCCCTTTATCCTCTTGATGACCTTGCCCTTGAGTATGGAGTTCTCGTCATATGCAACCTTGATGTCGTTCCAGACCGTATGGAAGTGTGCCTTCTCCCTGGATACGGAAACCCTTCCGTCAGAGTCTTCCAGGCTTTCCACGAAGACATCCACCCTGGTTCCTGAAGGAGGAACTTCTCCGTCTCTGAACTCCTGGAGAGGAATTACACCCTCGCTCTTGTAACCGAGATCCACGATAACCTCGTTCTCCGCGGTTTTAAGGATGGTTCCGGAGATGATGGTTCCAACCTTTACCGTGAAGTTGTTGGAAATGGTTCCCTCGTATGCTGCTTCGAGTGTCGTCCTCTCTGCTGCGGTGTAATCGTGACCTTCTATGGTCTCGATCTCTTCAGGGGTCAGGCCTACTACAAATTCATTCTGTTCGCTCATTCATTTTTCCTTTCTTTACGTTTTCTTCTATTTCCTTCAGTTCTCTTACCTTCTGCATTATGTATTCCGCCGACCGCTTAGGGCCTCCTTCTTCATGGCACTTTCTAAGGATTTCCGGGCTTATGGGTTCTCCGAACCGCACAAGGAACCTGGTTCTGAAAAAGAGCGCACCAAGGGGATGATCCGTCCCCCTTACGAAAAACGGATAAACCGGCACGCCTGTTGCGTGTGCGATGTGACCTACACCGGCTTTTGCTGGAAGCATCCTTCCGTTCTTGCTTCTAGTGCCCTCTGGAAAGATTACAAGTCCTTTACCCGCAAGCACATGATCCCTGGCGGTATTAAGGGCATCCTTGTTCACGGATGCTTTTCTGTAAACCGGAAATGCTCCCAGAGCGCTCAGGAACCAGCTGCTTAAAGGATTGCTGAAAAGCTCGGACTTTGCCATGAAATAAATACCACGTGGAACGGCGGCGCCTATAAATGGAGGGTCCCAATCGGATATATGATTGCCTGCTATTATTATACCGCCTTTTTTAGGAATGATGTGGCGATTGTAGGTTTTCAATCTGAACAGAACTCTGGCAACAACTGCCACGAAGGGTCTCAGCAGAAAATCCACAAGGGGTGTTCTGTTCACTGCGAGTGTCTCCTTCTGTAGTGCATGAGGACGAATTCCACCTGGTCTTCCACTGTCATTGAAGTGCCGTCGAGCCAGAGGGCACCCGGAGGAAGCCGTAAAGGGCTTTCGGTTCTGTTCCTGTCGCGGTGGTCACGTCTGAACATGGCGGATACCATGTTGCTGATTTCGCCTCCGCCCAGATCTTTGAGTCTTCTGACAGCCCTAATGGCAATGTCCGCAACCACATACACCTTCAGGTCGGCTTCCGGGAACACCACGCTGCCCATATCCCTGCCCTCGGCAACCGTATTGTGACTTCTCCCGAATGCCTTCTGCAGTGTGACCATCTGATCTCTGACTTCTCTGTGTGATGAAATTATGCTGGCGGATTCACTTACTTCAGGCGTTCGGATTTTTCCGGAGATGTCTTTGCCGTCAAGGAAGATGCCTCTGCTGGAAACGTCTATTCTGTGATTGGCGATGAGGGCTGCGGCTTCTGCGCCGCTGGAAAGGTCAATGTCTGATCCTGAAACTAGAAAAGCCGACGCTCTGTACATTGCGCCGGTGTCCAGATACTCAAAACCAAGTTCAGCCGCTATTCGCTTCGCAGTGGTACTTTTACCGGAAGCGGCCGGTCCGTCTACAGCTATTATCTCAGACAGTCAAATTCACATCCCCTCGTCGTAGTGGCGCGAATATGCACTAACGGGGATGTTTCGTCAACCGTTACCTGTTGAGACCCACCAGACTGCAGAGTTCTTTTCCCTCTTCGGGAGTGAGTTCACGCCATGCTCCCCTTTCTATACCACTCACGCTGATGGTGCCGTATCTTGTTCTCTCAAGACCTATGAGGGGCACGCGGCAAACAGCTGCAAGTCTTCTAACCTCACGGTTCCGTCCTGTTTTCAGTACCAGGGAGATTTCAGTTCTGCCTGTCTGTTTCACCGATTGAGGTTTTGAATATACTCTTGGCTGTATAAATGCTCCTTTGCGGAGATGCTCCACCTGATCCGGATTCACCGGCTTGGCTGTTTTGATCAGGTATTCCCTCTCCACCTTCCAGCGGGGATGTGAAAGCCTGTGAACAAGCTCTCCGTCATTGCTCCAAAGGAGGATCCCTCCGGTTTTTATGTCCAGTCTTCCAACAGGAGCAGAGGCCTCCGGCATTCCCCTGGAAAGAAGGCTGACAGGTCTTGGGCTGTTCGTGTCCATAGTGGTCTCGTAACCGGAAGGTTTGTTCATGGCTGCAATGAACAATTCAGGAAGGGTTACAGCAGAGCCATCCCAGAGGATGGTGTCTCCGGCTTTGATCCTGTATGCGGGATTCATTGCCAGCTTTCCGTTTACCGTAACCATTCCGTTCACTATTCCATCATCGCAGTTCCTGCGGCTTGCAATTCCGGATCGGGCTATATATCTGTTAAGTCTCATTCCGTCTGCATTCTGCGGAACCGTTCTGTTTCCTCTGCTAGCTGCGGTCAAAGAGTTCCTCCGATTCTTCGGCGGCTTTCTCCAGGTCCTCGGCTGAGAGGCTGAGAAGGCTTTCGATCTCGTCCATTCTTGGTAAGTGCTCCAGGTCGCTTAACCCGAAGTATTCAAGGAAAAGAGAGGTTGTACCGTAAAGAAGCGGTCTTCCCGGAACTTCTTCTCTGCCTGTTATCTTTATCAGTTCCCTCTCAAGGAGGGTTCTTACTGCACTGTCGCTGTTAACTCCTCTTACTGCCTCTATTTGAGCCCTTGTCACAGGCTGTCTGTAGGCAACCACCGCCAGGGATTCAAGCGAAGCCCTGGAAAGCCTGCTGCGCCTTTTGCCCTCGAAGAGCTGAGCAACCACATAACCCAGATCCGGATCCGTGACTACCCTGTATCCCCCTGCAAGTCTGGCTACGATAATTCCGTGTCCGCCTGCGGCAAGCTCTGTTTCTATCCTCTGTACTGCCTGCTCTGCAGACTCTGTTCCGCAGCCTGTTATCTCACATATTCTCTCCAGGGTGAGAGGGTCTTCAGCAGCAGCAAGAAGTGCTTCTATCTGTCTGGCAAGCTGATCAAGCATTCTTCGCCCACCTTTCAGTTCTTTTCATGTTTATGTCGCCCATGGGATACCTCTGCTCGGCTTCGAGCCATCCCCTTCGCATCAGTTCCAGGACAGCGGAGAAAAATGATACTATCCTGCCGTGGTCAGGGTTCTCTCCAACCGTTTCCCTGAAAAGTCTGCTCTTCCCGGGGGGTATCAGCTTATCCAGGGCATCTACACACTGGGAAAGGGATGCCAGTGGTTTGAGTATCCTGTGACCGGGAGGAGGAGTGTTTTTCTCTGCCATGTTCTCCACCGCCATAAGAAGATCCAGTAGAGATGTCTGCCCCGGGTCGGGAGGGCCTGTTTTTTCCTGGTAACGCTCCCTCTCCCCTGGAACGGGAAACACATCTCTCCACATTGATTCACTCTCGCGAAGGTCCATGGCAACCTCCTTGAATGCCCTGTAAAGAACTATGTGCCTCATCAAAGACTCCATGGGATCTTCGGTCTGCTCCATTACGGCCCTTTCCACGGGAAGCATGGAACGGCTCTTCATTCTTGCAAGGGTAGCCGCCATGACGAGATACTCACCGGCAATGTCAAGATCCAGATCCTGGGCACTTCTGATGTACTGCAGATACTGATCGGCGACCATTGCCACATGTATGGTGGTAATGTCCAGTTCGTCACGTCTTATCAGAAAGAGAAGAAGGTCAAGGGGACCCTCGAAATCCTCCAGAGAGATGCGGCAGGCACCCTGTTCCTCAGCAGACATATCCGAATTCAAGCATATCAGTCTTGTTCTCCGGCCAGGCTTCCCTGACCTTTACCCAGAGATCCAGTCTGCAGGTATCTCCCGTGAAATTCTGAATGGAGCTTCTGGAAAGGTTGTTGATGTGCTCCAGGGTCTGTCCTTTCCTTCCGATGAGCATTCCTTTGTTCGAAGCCTTCGAGACAATCAGATTAGCCCTTATATAAAGCTTTCCGTCCCTCTGGGATATCTCCTCCACCTGTACAGCTGTCTCCACCGCCGCTTCAGGGGGAAGAATTGCATAAAGCTGTGCTCTGATCTGTTCTGCAATGAGAAATCGCTTCGAATTGAGGGTTTTAACGCTTCTGGGAAACAGCCTGTCCCTGAGTGGAATGTTTTCCAGAACCATCTCCAGAAGACTTTGAACTCCGTTACCGGAAAGGGGGTTCACGGAAACAGCGGCTGTGAATTTATTAGTGTATCTGGCTTTGTTTAAATATGCCTCTCTGTGCTGTTCCTTTACGTAGTCGTTCCTGCCAAGGGCAAGTATCACCGGTCTGGAGTTTATCCTCTCCATGAACGAAGTCAGAACCGGGCTTTCCAGGTCATCTTCGAAGGTTTTTATGTTCAGAAGCATTACCACCACATCAACCCACTGGATTATCGACGAATCGTAGTTCCCCTCCAGCGGAGGTGTATCCACGAAGCATATCTGAGAATTACCGGGTGTGCATATGCCGGTTATGGGCATTCTGGTGGAAGCAGGCTGGGGAGCCGCAGGAGAAATGGCGGAGTTGGTAAGTGCATTCAGAAGACTGGATTTCCCGGTGTTGGAAAACCCGGTGAGAAGGGCATATCCGCTTTTTATCATTCCGCTGGGCAATTTGTCTCCGATTCTGTTGAGTCTGAAGGAACTGTTCCCGCAAGGGCAACGAGATCACCGGCGGAGTTCCCCGCGTAGAGTACACCTTCGAGAAGAATGGGGGGAGTTCCTGAATAGGATCCCGTTTCTATGGTGTCCACAGGCAGACCTGTGTTAAGACTGAGAAGGTATATCCTTCCGTCGTCACAGCTGGCATATACAATGGTGTCGCAAACAGCCGGAGATACGGTAACCCAGTTCGGAAGCGGGGTTTCCCAGAGTATGGAGCCGTTCTGCGCTTCAGTACAGAAAACCCGCCCGTCACAGGTCCCGGCAACTACCCGGGAGTCAGCGGAGAGAGAGGGTCTGGAAACCACTGTTCTGCCCCTCACACCCTGAAGGGCCGTTTCCCAGACGGTTTCACCTGTGACAAGGGAGATGGCCAGAAGTTTTCCCGAAGAGAAACCTATGAAGACAAGGTTGTTCCCTATTGAAGGAGCAGAAGGCTGGGATGTGAAACTGCGTGACCATAAAAGGGTTCCCGATGGATTCCAGGCTGCTGCTTCACCTGCCTCTGTACAGAAAACCGCGGTGCTGTCAGATACCGCCGGACCAATTACAAGACCCTCCATGGTGTCGCTCCAGACCGGTTCACCGGTTGCCCTGTCAAGGGCGGCAACGGAACCCATTGAGTTCCCTGCCAGAACGAGGGTATCAGCAAAGACAGCTGCATCGGTAAAAATGTGATAACCAAGACCGGATTTCCACTCTTCAGAACCATCGGCGCGACCGATGGCATAAAGGTATCCATCCTGACCCGGGAAAAAGACCAGCTGAGAATCTGCAGCCACACCACCGGAAAGCCCGCAGGTAACGGTTCTCGACCAGATCTGATCCCCCGTATGTCTGTTTAGCCCCCTTAGAACCCTGTCGTTCCCCGCTGTGTATATGAAATCGCCAAGTACGGCAGGAGGAGAAAATATCTCGGAACCCGTTCTGAGGATCCACAGTGTATCGAAGGGTGACTTAACCGCAGGAGCCCAGGCTGCATTACCGGTTGATGAACCGGAGGCCTGAAGCCACTCAGCCGGAGGAAACTCAAAGTTATTTTCTGTACTGTCCAGAGCGGATGCCGCAGCCTGGTACACCTGTGAGGAAGGCGGCGGAGAAGACTCCGGGACATCTTTGTCCACTCTCCCCTCTAAAATCAGAATAACAGCAAGTACAGCTGCAATGGTCACCGCTATAAGGGTGATCCTTCCCGTAAGCGGTTTCCTCTCCGCAGCTCCAGTGGATGTGGTGTTGGTCATGGTGCTCTTCCCGTCAGTATATCAACACAGGAGCCCCCACCGGAAGAGTCCGGAAGAGTGCCTCAAGGTCATCGTTGCTCAGTCTGATACAGCCATGGCTCACGTTGTTTCCCCTGCCTACTCCATAATGCAGAAGAATACCTCCGCCAAGGTCAAGTTTGTAGCTTCCCAGAGCTCCCGGTACGGCCCTTACCCAAACCCTTTCCGAAGAGGTAAGAGAGTCATTGTAATAAACTATCTGCTCCTCCCAGGAGAGGCTGTCGGGTATCAGCACGTCCATACCGGGCCTGGGGGGCCTCAGGTTCTGCTCAAGCCAGTACCAGTCCGGTCTGTACCAGTATGGATTCTCACCCTTCTTTATCACATATCGTATGCCCCTGGGTGTGCTGAAGTTCCACACCAGTCCGCTGTCGTTTGCAACCCAGCCTTTGCCCGTGCCGCAGAATCCGGTCCTTACCAGAAGGTCTCCCCTTCTTAGCTGAAACCTGTTCTGATACGTGTCTATGATAAGGTAGTAATCGAGGTAGTTACGCACCAGCTCCGCCTGGGTGAGTCTAACCTCCAGGGAATCCGCCCTTCGCAGCAGCAGGGGCACAGAATCCTCCCTGGCGGTAAAAGCCCTGTTCACTAGGGCAAGAGTGTCTCTCTGGGCGGTGACCAGCTCAAGGTCGGCCAGGGTCTCATCTGTTATTCTGCTATACTCCTTCACCCTGGAGTCGAGGCTGTGAATGGTATAGAGGCTGGCAAAAAGAGCCACCGTAAAAACTGCCAGAAGAACTGTCAAAGGGGTTCTCAAAACGACTCCGATCAGATGACTGGGTTTTCCACCAGGTTGCGCTGTGTCTGCCAGACAGCTGCGCTGCCCCGTGTATCAAGATGAACGAAGGGACCATGGGTGGGTATCCACCTGTATGCGGAAGCTCCGCCCACCGCCACTTCCCCTGCGGCTTCAAGATTCCTTGCAGACTGAACGATTAATTCTCCGTCAAAAACATCTATTCTCTTGTTCCTGTCAAGGTCATCTATAAGACCGTTGGCAGGCCAGCTTTCAATCCAGATGTCAGCCGCTGCACCGTAGAGATGGAGACTGAACCCGGTTTCGTTTCCTATTGCTTCATTGTATGCAGGTGTTCTGAAACCGCTTATGCAGTGAATCACCCTGGCTTCCGGATAATACACGGATACCTCTTCGAGAACCTGCTCAAGCTTATCCACAAGCCTGGGATCCAGAACCATGTACTGGGGCCAGCTGCCTTCCGTGTGACACAGAAGGTCACTGAAGGTGAGATGGGTTGAAACCCTTCTCTCGTAATCTTCCGGCCAGAGTTCGATGAAGCCCCTCTCGGGAAGGTGGTCCCTGCTGTTACCGTCGCCGTAAAAGCCCAGTGGAAATGAATTCAGGGTTGCGGTCCGCACCTGGGCGGGATCCAAAGGAACGATAACGGACCACTGCTGGACAGAGCTTGAGTCGCTTCCCACAAGGGTGTAGATACCGTGGATTCTGGGAATCTCAATGGTGAATTCCCTTCCGGAACCCTGCAGATCCAATTCGGTTACGGACCACTGCAGCGAATCATCACAGCTTATGGTAACTTCATCCCCCGGTTCAGCGGTGAAGGCGAGCATGTGATCCCTGAGAATGGTTCCATTCACATAAATGGTAAAACATGAACCGGAGGGTATGGGATCTTCAGCGCCTGAAAACAACAGGAATGAAAGAAATAAAAGAACAATGCTCAAGCGGTTCCCCCTTACTAAATCCTACCAGCCACCGGTAATATACACACGCCGGCTGTGAACTCTCAGTCTGCCCTGGCAGTGGGCCTTCACCGCCATGGGGTAAATGCGGTGTTCCTGCTGGAGTATTCTATCTGCCAGTGTGTCCCGGGTGTCGTTTTCAAGGACCGGAACCGGGCTCTGAATGATCACAGGTCCCGTATCTGTTCCCGCATCCACGTAGTGAACGGTGCAGCCGGTGATTCTGACGCCGTAATCGAAGGCCTGACCCTGGGCATCCAGACCGGGAAAGGAAGGGAGCAGAGACGGATGAATATTCATGATCCTTCCGGAAAAAGCTTCAAGAAGAGGCCCCTTGAGGATCCGCATGAAGCCGGCAAGGCAAACCAGTTCAATTCCCCTTTCAATGAGGAATTCAGTCCATTTAAGCTCTTCATCCTCGGCAAATCTGGTTCTGAACCTGCCGGGGTACATATACACACCTTCAACACCAAGTTCTTCAGCCAGTTCCAGTGCTCTGCATCCGGGTGTATCAGTAAGAAGAAGATCTATCCTTCCCGGGGATGTGTCACCCTGCGCAAGGGCTCTGAAGTTGGATCCTGTTCCCGATGCGAGTACAGCAGTTCTAACCGCGTCCTCTGCCACTCTCATCTCCTTCCGGTGATTCAGGGGGCCGGTCTGTGAATGCCCAGGTAATACCGAAGGACCAGCTCCTTTCATATGAATCAGTTATGTCTTCCATACCAGCAGCTATGGAGAAGGGAAGCAGGGTAAAACCAATGACCCCGTCCAGCGTGGTTTCCCGGTCTCCTGCCGAATCCACTCCGAAGCATAGCCTTGGTCCAGCCTCAAGTCTTCCCCTGTACCAGTCATAGCCCAGAAGAACATGACAGTTCAGCTCCAGTGAATCGGAATCGAAGAACCACCCTCCAGCGGCTTTCCCTCTGAGTATTCCCGTGGAAGCACTGATATCCGCAGCCACCGCAGGATCCTCCATGAACCGCCCGGTCAAGGTGAAGGATTCATGGCGAATGGAAACCGCCTGGAAGGCATCGGCTCCCGACGGATTCGAATAAACCGCTGAGAAGATAACGTCTCCGGGATTCCAGCTTATTCCTCCCCAGCAGCCTGCCCGGCTTCCGGTGAGATCACCTGCTGCAATGAACTTGAAGTCACCTGCAGGTAGAACAACCTCTCCTGCACCTCTGTACTCTGCGGCTGAATCAGCGTAGGCAACCGCTGCACCAAGTTCGGCGTCCAGGGGTCCAACCGCACCCCTGATGCCCCCAAGCAGCTCAGGTCGCCGGTCTCCGGGGGAAAGTCTTGCAAATCCCGCCCTGGCGTAATACACTGATGAGCTCCACCCGGTCCAGGCACCCCAGCCGTAATCGTTTCCCTGCCAGCTGGACGATCTGAGACTGAGACTGCCCCTCTTCAGCAGAGCTGACTGCAGGGATACGGAATCATCCCTCATCATACCAAAATTGCCTGAGATCCCTGCTGGAAGAGGTCTGGAAAGCTCGAATGAATAACGGCTGTGATCCATTGTGTTCTGTATGAGCCCGATTCTGGACAGACTGGAAGAGTCCTGCATTTCAGCGTCGGCAATATTCGTGCACCACCTTCCGCCTCCCCATATACCGCTCTCCAGAGGGTCTGT
>CAZNFQ010000028.1:9954-25520 GCA_964571965.1 uncultured bacterium
AGGCCATGGCAGCTCAGATGGAAGAGAACCGAAAGCGGTCATGGGAAGTCCCTCCGTTAAAACAGGAGCCAATCCGCCTGAAATGATGTAATCCGCAGAGCATTCCCAGCTGTGTCGCGTCTGGAGGAGTGTATACCAGTCAGATGCGTCCTGAACGGGAGCGGCTATAAGGAACAGAAGGGAAATCAATATCCCTCCCTGCCCATGGCTTTGTAAGTGAGTACCTTTCCCCTCTCCACACCGGGCTGATCAAGGGGATCAACGTTCAGAGCCAGACCGCAGAGAACAGTTGCGATCTCCAGCGCCATGAACAGCTGACCGAGGTATTCCCCGTTCACTTCGGGTATTTTTATTCCTGAAACGGGAATTCCTCTTTCTGTAAGGGCTTCAGCCGTTGCACGGGCTTCAGCCCACCTTAACTCGTCGGGACTCCGGCCCTGGAGGTAAGACATTGAAGGAATGTGGCTGAATTCCCCATGGGAAGGTTTTGTACTGGAATTGAACCCTTCGGAAACAATTGTCACAGTTTTGTCCAGGGGACCCTCCATGAAGAGCTGTACCAGGGAATGCTGGTCCCCGGGACCCCTGCAGGCAAGGGGTGTCTGGCCCTTGTTCACGGTTTTCCCGTTGAGATCCCTGGCTTTGCCGAGACTCTCCGCCCACAGCTGTGAAAACCATAATGCCGTCTGATACAGCAGATCCGTATAGGGCATGAACACATGAACAGGGTGTGTGGAAAACCTCGAAAGAAATGCTCCCGCAACACTTGCAGCGAGGCTGTCAGAACCTTTTTGAAGAAAATCGCTGCGCACTGCGGAGGCCCCGGACATTATGGCCTCCGTATCTATTCCAGCGAAGGCTCCGGGAAAGATTCCCACAGGGGAAAGAACACTGAACCGTCCGCCTACGTTGGATGGAACCGGCAGGGTGTCCCAACCCTTTTCAACGGCGAGTTTCCTGAGATGACCCTTTTCAGGATCAGTTACGGCGATCACAGGAGCCTGATCCCCCAGAAGTCTTCTCAGCTCCATGAAGATAGAGAGGGTTTCAGCGGTTCCGCCGGACTTGGTTATTACGCACAGTGCTGATCTTCCCGGTTGTCTTTCCTCTACTGCACGGGCTATTAACCGGGCATCCGGCGAATCAATAAGACAGATCCCTCCCCGGGAAGCTGGAAAAGCAGAGAGCATTGCCTGCAGCCCAAGGGATGAACCGCCTATTCCAGCAACGAATAGTGTATCGAATTCTCCGGAGTATTTACCGGCTTTGGCAACGGCTTCCCGGCTAAGGTCCTTCATCACAGGCAGTTCCATGAAACCCAGTTTTCCTGAACTTTTCCAGTGATGGAAAAGATCAAGCGTGCTGGCGGTGATCGGTTCCCAGCTGTAGCCGGTGCTGAATTCAAAAAGCTTCGATGTCAATTTTTCCTCCCTGCAGGCTCAAGTTACACCCGGTGAAATATACACCGGGGAACCGGCAGACGCAGAGGTTTGTATTCATGGGTGAAACAGGAGGAAAAAATGATGAAAACTGCGCTTTTTGCCATATCCGTGATTACAGCCGGTCTGCTGGCTGCATCACTGTCAGATGGAGAAGATCAAATGGGATACAGAGAACTCACCCCTGAAGAGGAATACGTCATTGTACACGGAGGTACGGAGAGGCCATTCACGGGGCAGTATACAGACGCCTTCGAGAACGGTGTATATACATGCAGAAGATGCGGAGCAATGCTTTTTGAGTCAGAAAGCAAGTTCAGGGCCCACTGCGGATGGCCCGCCTTCGACGATGCCATAGAAGGTGCGGTGGATGAACTGCCGGATGCTGACGGCATGCGAACCGAGATAAGATGCGCCGAATGCGGAGCCCATCTCGGCCACGTATTCACAGGAGAAGGATACACGGAAACGGATACAAGACACTGCGTAAATTCGATTTCCATGGATTTCATACCCGCGGAGAACCTGGAGACAGCCTATTTCGCAGGTGGCTGCTTCTGGGGCATCGAACACACATTCGACGGTACTGAAGGAGTACTGGACGCTGTTTCAGGTTATATGGGAGGAACCATGGAATCGCCTTCCTACAGTGATGTATGCAGCGGTATCACCGGACATGCTGAAACTGTAAGGGTTGTTTTTGACAACCGCAGGGTTTCCTACGAGGAACTTGCAAAGATATTCTTCGAGATCCACGACCCGACCCAGTACAACCGTCAGGGTGTGGATATCGGCACCCAGTACCGTTCTGCTGTTTTTTACACGAATGAAGCCCAGCTTGAAACCCTTGAGAGCCTTGTATCCATTCTGGAAGACCAGGGTCTTCAGGTTACCACTGAGATCGAACCGGCGGATGTTTTCCACCCTGCGGAAGACTATCACCAGAACTACTTCGAAGAAAACGGAGTCAGGGGATCATGTCATGTGCGCGTGAGCAGATTTCCCCGGTGATCAGTCCCACCCTGAAAGGATAAGTGAGTCCAGTGGAACAGGTGAATAAACGGTTCGAGTCCCGTTTGCGTTGGCTGTAACGGTGACATGCAGGGTATCACCGCCTGCGGTTACCAGAAAAGTGGCAAGTCCCTCCTCATGAATGAAGTGAGAGGCCACGGTATAGAAACCGGCAATACTCATGGAATCTCCGGGGAATGGTCCGTTTACCCTGAGCCCTCCGGATGGAAGCCTCATGCCTTCAACTTCATCGGGCCAGACAAGATGTCCTGTTCCCGGCATGATCACGAAAACAGAGTCAGAGGGCGGGCCGGTTACCGATGCAATGGTATCACCCGGCTGAATTTCATCGCCTGGGTAAACCCTGAGGTCAGCCCTTCCGCCTGCGCCGTAGATAACGGGTACATAAACGGAAGAATCAGCAAGAACCGCCCTGAGGCTGTCTGCGAAACCGGAATCACCGGTTGCCACGGCAAAGTGCAGCTCCATGGTCAACCTGTCGGTTTCGATCTCGAGGAACGGGTCGGATCCCAGAGCAGCAGTGTCGCCTGCCTCAACGATTTCATCACTGTATGTTTCGAGAATCTTCAGGGGAGAATCTCCGGACCACAAGAGATAACTTTCCAGGGAATCCGGTCTTTCCACCCGGAAGGCAGCTGCTTTTTCCGCGAAACCTTCCGGGGATCCTGTATCGGTGAAAATCTCTCTGGAGGGTTCCCCGCCGCAACCAACGCAGAAAAGAACTGGACAGATGATGATCAATGAAATAGAATTCCTATCCATTCTTAATCCTTTGAGCTTTCTAAAAAGGCGGTTGATTTCTCAATGAAAAGAATATACATAATATTTGCTTCGGTACTCCTCTTCGGATGCGGCCAGACTGAACAGACAAGCGGTTTCTTCGTGGGAACCACGTCAGGAAGGGCTTCTGAAACGGTTACGGAGGCTATTTATACACCTTTACAGGAAGTTCAAGCCCCTTCCCCCGACGACTCACTTCTCAATTGTTCATTCGAAAGGGTCCTGGACAGACCCTTCGGCCATGATATCCCCTACGATGTCTACGGAGGAGCGCTTCACCTTGACAACGGTTATTTCGATGATCCCGTAATTCTTCTCACCACGGCAGGGCTTCTAAAGGACGGTATAGTGCAGGCTGAGTTCAACATAACGGATGCTCCCCCCCATGCTGTCTGCGGCATTGTCCTTCGAGCATCGGGACCGGACGATTTCCTCCTGCTTGGTGTAAACGGAAGGGGTCAGTACACCATTCAGAGGTGCAGGAACGGTCTCTGGATACCGGTTATGGGCCTGGACAGTTTCGAGGAATCAAGACTTCTTCCATACCACATCGACCAGGTGGAACTCACAGCCGAGGTTCACGGCAGCTACACCGATTTCTCCGTGAACGGACAGCTGATACAGGTGGTGAGAACCGCCGTTCCTCCCACCGGTCAGATCGGTATCTTCATAGACGGCAGAATGAATGCCGAACTGGACAGAATTACGGTGGTCCCGCTGTGAGTATGTTAATATTGTTCCTTGCTCTCTATACACCTCTCTGCACCAATGCACCTGCGCTTGAACACGGAGCTGAACCGGAACCCAGCCAGTATCCCAGCGGGTTTCCCGTTCTTGCCTATCATCAGATATCCAATGTTCAGTCAAAGTATGCAGCAACCCCTTTCAAGCTGAGAGATGATCTGCAGAGGCTTTATGATGCGGGATTTTTCCTGATACAGCCCTGTGACCTTGAAGATGGTCTTTCCCGGGTCCCCTTTGACAGAAGACCTGTGATGATAACCTTCGATGACGGCTGGGAAGACAACTTCAGATATATGGGAGAGGGCTCAGAGAGAACCCTGGACCCCGACTGCGCAGTGGCCATTGTGAACGATTTCCTGGAAGAGCATCCGGACTTCGGAAGGGGTGTGGTTTTTTTCATAAGCTGGGACAAGGTTCCGTTCGGAAGCGGCACGGAAGAAAAACTCAACCAGGTTCTCGATATGGGTCACGCGGTGGGGAACCACACAGCCGACCACACATCCTTCATGGCAATACCCCCTTCCATGTATTCAACTCAGGTTATCCCCGCCCTTGATTCCTTCAGAAGAAGACTGGGCCTTAGGACCTCTGGAGTAAACACCCTGGCATACCCCGGAGGGAAACTGCCTGCCGTCGCCGGCGCTGAAGAGCTTCTCAGTGAAATGGAATACCAGGGACGTCCGGCTGTGGTTCAGGGATACCTGGTCGACGGCTCCGTTGAGAATCTCAGCAGGATCTATGAGTCAGGCATCCAGGGCAGATACAGAATCAGCAGAATAGATATGGCCCTCTACAGCGTAAACAGGCTGCTGGGCTGGCGAAACATAATGGCAGAGAGCATAGAAAGACCTTCCATTCACGATCCTCTGCCCTGGCGTCCCTGATCAGAGGTTCTTTCGTTTCCATTCCCTCTCCGGAAGTTTCTGATACTTCCTGAGCCCGGGATACCCCACGCATAGCACAGCGGATGCCCGTCCCAGACCCAGATACGGTGAAAGTATCTTCAGAACACCGTTCCAGAGGGTTCCAAGACCCATGGCCTCCGCCTTAAGGGAAACAAGTGAAGCGGCTATCACGCTGTCGGCGGCACCGGTGACATTCCGCCACGGGGCTCTGAAGAGCAAAACACACGGAGCCCCCCAGGTAATAAGATCTTCACCCTCCCGGAGTCTTTTCACGAATGTCTTTCCCGGACCTGCAAGCAGAGAGATAAGTCTGAACCGGTCGAGGATCCTTACAAGTCTCACCAGAGGAGCAACAACCCGGTTCCTTACATTATCACGTCCCAGCAGAACAGTGACCCGGATTCCCTGGTCGTTGTGACCTGTAGGGGAATACCCCACAGGTGAAAGAATGTCCCGGACAACATCTTCAGAAAGCTCTTTGTCCAGATAGTTCCTGCTGGATCTCCGGTTCTCGATGATTGCATTTATCGTCTCTTCCAGTGGTGCTTTATGGTCTTCATCAAACGACTCCAGCTCAAAGCAGTTCCAGGGGCAGTAGCAGCCGCAATGACCACAGCCGATGCAAAGGGAGGAAAAGGAAACCACCCTGCCGGCCTGATCTGTGTTTACAGCCGAGACCGGACACACCGACGAGCATATTCCACAGCCTCTGCAGAGATCGGCCCTGAAACTAGCGCGGGGATCGAATGCGCTCATGGTACCACCTGAATGTCCACATTGGAGGTATCCATGCCCGGAAACACCTCGATCACCCCGGGCCATGCTCCATATGGTTCTCCCGGATCCCATATGAGATTACCGTTCCAGTCAACGAAACACGAAACCGTGTATCTTCCCCCGGGGAGATTCTCAAGGTGGAATTCACCGCCGGCAAATTCGGCGGTGAACCTGCCGTCTCCACCGCCGGCGGATGCTGCCACCACCCGAATAACCTGAGCGGAGGTTCCTGTAAGAACACCGGATACGGAACCCGGCAGGTCACTCCACGCGGGTTTGAAGGTCCAGCTCTTTCCCCCGAGGGTATCTCCCTGAAGTGATACCAGTCCCGAATCCAGATCGATACGATACTGTTTCTCACCCAGCAGTTCCTCATCGGGAAAGAATGAGAAAGCAACAGGTGATGTCCTTACCATCGATCCCCTCACCTGAACATTATCGAAGATCCTGGTAACTGTGTAGAGTGAATCAATGGCTTCCAGATCGACCCAGTCGGTGAATGAGATGATGTATGGTCCCCCGGGCGGGACGTCTGAAGCACCGTCTTCCGGATATGACGACTGAATGCTGAAGTCAAAGGAGGGCATGGAATCAATCGCCCAGAATTCCAGTGAGTCAGGAAGGGAAGGATTACCTGAAAGGTCCTCTATTCCCTGAACGCGAATAGTGTACATAGTATCCCGCATGGCACCGGTGTATACGGTGATGCGACCTGTGGAGGACCTGCCCGCAGCTGATCTTAAGCCGTAAATCATCAGGGGAACACTGTCAGGACCTGTAATCGTAACGTAGTCCTCATCCGGATCCGGTGATGTAACCTGCTCGTTCCACTGAAGTTCCAGATGCCAGCCGTCCAATACTTCAACCGCTGAGATCACAGGACCTATGCTGTCAACTATTGTCATGGCAAGAGAGACGGAGGCTGTATCTCCGCTTGTGAGAGAAACATCACTTCTTACCCCCGCTTCCCTTTCGGGATCCCATGACCTGCTTCTGTCATTGTCCTCGTAGCACAAAAGCATGTAGTCGCCTTCGGGGAGCCATCCCACTGTAAAAGCTCCAGATGAGTCAGGGTACTGGGTCAAAAGCGGTGAAGCGGTATCGGGAAGAAGATAGAAATCGCATCGGGCAGATTCCGTAACACTTCCGCCGCCGGTCCTTGACACCGATGCCGCTAATGCGGAGAACATGTTTTCAGGAATTGAGTTCCATACCAGTGTCACTGGATCACCGGTGGTGTTTCCATGTGCATCCTTGAGCTGACCCGAAACTGTAACGGTAAAGACTTCCATGTGCTCAACAGGCAATATCTCTATGCTGCTTCCCGAAATATGAATCTCTGCGCCACCGGGATATGTTTCCACCATATTCTCTTCCCCTGAGATCCTTTCAGAATACTCTATGACCATGAGCCCGGGAATGGTGTCCGTTGGCCCCGGTTCAGGTATTACACCGATGATCTCAGGGGGATCTCTGTCTTCGGGGCCTCCTGAAGGTGCAACCACACGGGCACAGGCAGAGGCGAGCAGAAGAAGAGTAATCCCTGTTCGGTTCCTCATTTTCCAGCGGCCAGTTTCTTCCGTATCTGGGCGGATTTCCTGTAGAATGCCTCGGCCTCTGAATGTCTCTTCTGTTTTTCGAGAACAATTGCCAGTTCGACTATATAGTCGGGATCTTCCGGACTGCTGGAAACTGCGTTGCGAAGATATTCCTCCGCCTCCTGCAATGATCCGGTGAGATTAGCAGTCCTTCCAAGATAGAACCAGGCCAGGTGAAAGGATGAATCATCGGAAACGACTTCCGTCAGTATGTCGGTTGCCTTTCCATAAAGACCTGTCCTGATGAAGGAGACTCCCTCAAGAAATTCCATCATCTGGGGAGAAAGCCTGAACTCTGAAGCCCTGTTACGCCAGTCATTGCCGCGAAGGCTGCCTATCTCTCTGATTATCTCCTTCATATCCGGCTTAACTTCCCGGGGAGTTTCCGCGGCAGGTTCTGCAGGACGATCTGCAGCTGCTGTGTTTTCAACCGGGGGAGTTTCCACATGCTCAGGGGACTTTTCTTCCATGAACACTTCCTCGAGCTCAGTCATGGAGTCAACAGGTTCAACCGGTTCCGTTTGTTTCTCCCCTGTGACAGGGGAAGGTTCAGTTTCTCCCGGAATCTCTTCTCTGCTGGCAAAAAGGGCCATCTGGCGGCCGGAGAGCTTCTTTTCCAGCAGTCTCTTGAAGCCGGCCTGAAGTCTCTGATCATCGTCGAGAACCTTAAGAAGCTGGCGAAGCTGGAATTCGCTTATGTCATCGGTAATGAGAACTTTCTGAATAATCTCCCTGGGAAGTTTCAGCAGGTTGAGGAGCTGAGTGATCCTGGCTCTGGAATACCCGAGCATATCAGCAAGGCGGCTTCTGTTCGCTACTATTTCTCTGCGGAGAATGGCCTCGAAGAGCATGGCTTCTTCCGAGCAGTTGCTTATAAGAGCGTGTGCAGGTCTAACATGAACCGTAGAGCGTACCACCAGGCACTTTACAATGGTTCTTCCGCTGGTTTTCAGGTGCCATACCGTTCTGTGATTCCCAACCAGGGAATATCCCCTGTCCTCTTCGATGAGAACCGGCGGAAGCTCCGGGGTATCGTCACCCTCTTCCCTGGTCCAGTTGCCGGGAGGTTCAATACCGTCTATTTCCGTTATCAGGATCTCTTCCAGAGGAAGGTGATCCGCCATTAACTCAGTTTCTCTATCCATTGGTAGTCCTCTCCCCGAACAGAACCTCGGCCAGTCTGTCCGGATCTCCGGATACCCTGACGGCACCCGGCAGCCTTCTGAACATGTTCCTCTGTCTTCTGGCATATCTCCATGTATTCACGGATATTCTCCCGGCAGCTTCATCCAGTGTGCATCTGCCCTTTAAGTAATCGATAATTTCAGAATAACCGATGGTTGAGGAAAGAACCGGTTCCTCTGTGACTCCTCTGTCCAGAAGCCCCTGTACCTCTTCAACAAGACCCGAATCGATCATTGCTCCGGTTCTAACTTCGATCCTCTCTCTCAGTTCAATGTTTCCTGCCTCAAGAACTGCAAATCTGAATCTGGGATCAGGATCCCCACCTTTTTTAAGTTCAGAGGGAGACTCACCGCTCTGGAGGGCTATCTCCAGGGAACGGACCAGTCTTATTCTGTCTGAAGGATCTATCCTGCCTGCCTCGGTGGAATCCATGGCATGCAGAATTCTGTGAAGAGCTCCGGGAACCTGTTCCTCCATGGCTTCCAGTGCTTTCCGGATTCCGTCGTTTCTTTGGGGCAGATCGTCCATCAGTCCTGCCAGACACATTATGTAAAGAGCTGAACCACCCACCACAAGAGGAATTCCACCCCTGCTGATGATTTTTTCGATAACCTCCATAGCCGCCACGGCATACCATCCCGCAGAGAGAAGAGCGTCAGGCTCCGCAACATCGATCATGTGGTGGGGAATAAGATCAAGTTCCCCCTTCCGGGGCTTTGCGGTGCCGATGTCCATACCCCGGTAGAACTGCCTGGAATCGGCACTTACTATTTCTATACCGGGAAACATAGATGCCAGATGAAGTGCGGAAGCGGTCTTGCCCGCTGCGGTGCATCCTGCAATAACCGGTATGCTACCTTCCAAAACGGTTCTCCAGTTCACTGAAGGGAATCTCGATCATGGTGGGTCTTCCATGGGGACAGTGGAACGGATCATCCATTGTGAAGAGTGTGTGAAACAGATTTGCCGCTTCTGCCATGCTTATCTTGTCACCGAATTTGATGGCACCCCTGCATGCGCTTGCAGCTGCAATTCTCTCAGCTTCCGTATGTGATGCCTCCGTTCCACGGGACAGGGCCTCTATAACCTCCCGCAGGGCTTCCGTGCCCCGCCTGACGCCAACGGGTACACTTGAAAGGTAAAGGGTATCACCATCCAGCCTGAAATCGTATCCTGCCTGCCTTATCATGGTGCCATAGAGTTTGAGAACGGCTTTCTCTTCACCGTCCACTGAGATTTCCTCGGGAAGGAGCATTTGCTGCTGGCCTGCTGTCATGGCGCCCTTAACGGAAGAAAGAATTTTCTCGTAGAGTATTCTCTCATGGGCGGCGTGCTGATCCACCAGGAGAAGCCCGGAAGCTGTCTGGGTGATCAGGTATGAATCAGAGAGAATCATTATCTCCACAGTGTCATCCCAGGAGGAAGCAGATCTTTTCACCTGCTGTGAATCACTTTCAGAAGGCTTTTCGAACTCCATTACCCTTTGGAAAAGAGAACCTCCCTGCAGGGGTTTTATTCGCTCTTCCCTGTAGCCTCCCGCTGCAGGGCTCCTGGAGAACGATACATTTGATGATGTAACCGTGGAGTCTCTCCTGCCTGCTGTAATACCCAGAATTGCTGATCGAACAGCGGACTCGACCTGGAAGGGTTTTCTGAATCTTACTTCGCGCTTTGCAGGATGAGCGTTCACATCCACAAGGGATGGATCCAGGGTAACGGAACAAACCAGCAGAGGATCACCGGCGGGTCCCGAAAATGCTTCTTTTAAAGGATTATAGGCTGCAGGAGCTACCACGGGTCTTCCGTTAACCAGTACGAACTGATGCCCTCTGCTGCTCCATCTCTTATCCGGGAAAACGGTAAGCTGAACCCGGGTGTTCTCCGCCGATCCCGATGACTCAACGCATCTCAGTTCCCTTGAAAGGCCGTATCTCGATATGAGTCTTTCCGCCACGTTTTCCGCAGAAGGAAGTGTGAACAAATTCCTGCCCCCGTGGCTGAAAGATATTCTGCACGGAAGCGCGGAAAGTGATGATCCGGTCACTATCCTCTCGATCCAGGAGAGTTCCGTGGCTTCAGACCGGAGAAACTTGCGTCTTGCCGGCTGATTGAAAAAGAGATTTTCCACGGTTACAGTTGTGCCGCGAGTTCTTCCGGCGGGTTCCAGGATATCCATTCTGCCGCCGGTTATCACCATTTTCCAGCCCTCATCTCCGTCTGATGTAAGGATGGTCATTCTGGAAACACTTGCAATACTCGGGAGGGCTTCTCCGCGGAAACCAAGGGTCTGGATGCTGTTAAGGTCTGAAGGGGAGGTTATTTTACTGGTGGCATGTCTCTGTACCGCCAGCAGAAGATTGTGCCGGCTCATTCCGCAGCCGTCGTCCCGCACTGCTATGAGCTTCCTTCCGCCTGCCTCCAGTTCAATATCGATTGACGTGGAACCTGCATCCAGTGAGTTCTCCAGAAGCTCCTTTACAACGGAAGCAGGCCTCTCCACCACCTCACCGGCGGCTATGAGGTTCACAAGGTGATCAGGAAGTCTTCTTACCTCTGCCATTGTCCTCCGATTGTCATTCGGCACCATTCATGACTCTCCCCGGCTGCGCCGGCAGCGGCCATGGGTGTACCTATGGTGCCGGAAGAGGGACTTGAACCCTCACGCCCTTGTGGGGCAGCGGATTTTAAGTCCGCTGTGTCTGCCATTCCACCATTCCGGCACCGAATCTGTTAACGCACTGAATATACAAAGGGATTTTGTGTTGTACACATTGTTCAGATATCCACACCAACGGTGAAGCCGCCGCCATAATCCCCGCCTTCGAGACGATTGACGGTGAAGCCTCCTGTGATCCCTTTGATTCGGAGCTGAAGCTCTCCCTGGAACCTTCCCCCCTGACGGTGGGAAAGACAGAGGATAACCGATTCACCGGAACTCACCACCGAAGATATCCCCCAGTCAGGCAACTGCAGAAGGCAAAGAGGTTCAAGGCCTGCCACTGCCAGATAGTCAGAGCCGTCATACCCGGCGGATGCTTTGAAGCAGCCGCTTTTCACATGGGCACCGGTTCTGTAAACAGCAAGATGGTCCACCACCGCTCCACCGCCTTCCATTCTGAAGCAACCTGCAGAATACTCCCCGTGAACACGCAGTCTTCCACCCCTGTCGTCCTGACACCATTCCGGACCAATACGCAGGTTATGGGACAGCTCCGGTGAGATTCCTGCGGTGAAGGCGTCTTCTCCCCCTGCAAGAAGCACTGATTCACAGCGGTATTCTCCCTGAAGACCTCCGGTTTCCCGGTAATCCAAAGTAATACCCTGCCAGGCTGCAGCAATACTGTAACCGCTGAATTTGCATATGGATACGGATGCACCTGAAGCCTCGAGACAGCATGCATAGCCGTCCTCTGCAACAAAAGAACCCATGGAAGCATGCAGGCCTGAGGTGGTACCGGACGAAAGAACCCTGAAGGCTTCAGCATTTCCCCCGGCGAAGGTTATCTCCGTGAAGGTTTCTGCGCTGGAGTAAGGAATTCCCGAAATCCCGGTCCAGTTGTGCCATGGGACCAGGCCGCGCATGAACCTGAATTCTGTGGCCCTCCCCCCGGAAACCGGTACTGAAAAAGGTGTAAGAAGGGTAAGAATCACAGGGATCAGGGCACTCATTCCAGGGCCTTCATTATCTCCCGTGCCTTCTTTCTTCCAATTCCCGGAACTGAGGCGATATCCTTCTCGGAGGCTGCAGCTATTCTTGCCACACTGCCGAACTTCCCAAGCAATGAAGCTTTAAGTCCGGGACCAATGCCGGGTATATCATCGAGAACCGAATGGAACTGGCTTTTTGCCCTTCGGTTTCTGTGAAAGGTAATGACAAAACGGTGTGCCTCATCCCGCATCGCCCTTAAAAGAAGGAGCGGCGGCGAATCCAAAGGCAGTCTGATCTTTTTTTCCTCAGGAGCGGTGAGTAATATCTCCTCTTTCTTGGCAATGGAGATGAACCGGGTTTTCTGCATAACGCTGCCTCCGGCTGCCCAGGCTGCGCGAAGCTGGGTTATACCGCCGTCTATCAGAAGCACGTCAGGGTGTTCTTCTTCCAGGTGTGATGCGAATCTGGATACGGCATTCCCTATCATTGCCGGATCATTTCTGGCGATCTCTTCAGGCATCGTAAACCGTCTGTAACCGTTTCTGTCCGGTTTACCTTTTCTGAAACTCACCAGGGCGGCAACCGATGCATGCCCCTGTATGGTGGATGCATCCAGGCATACCATCCACTCAGGGGGACCATCAAGGTTCAGAATGTCCGCTATTGCCTCCAGTGAAGCCTCCAGGCGTTCACCCCTTCCGGCGGGATGCTTCCATTCCAGTTTCGAGAGAAAATTCCGGAGATCCTTCTCTGCTACCTCCACAAGGGATCTCATGACTCCCCTTTCAGGAACCAGTATGTCCACCGGTGAGCCCCTTCGTTCCCTCAGCCAGCTGGTCAGAACATCTCTGTCCTCAGGTTCGGCAGCCAGCAGCACCTGCCTGGGCACATCGCCTGTTTCCGAGTAGTAGGAACGGAGGAGAATGGATATTTTCTCCCCTTCTGACGCCAGCTTCCATTTCGAGGTGAAAGGAAGCCTGAGACTGCCCATGAACCTTCCGCTTCTAACCTGTATGATTATGCCCCAGTTCTCCGAAACGGCCATTACATCTCTTGGGATCCTGTCTCTAAGAGATTCCGGAGCAGGCCATCCGAAGGAATCAAGTCTTTTGAGAAGATCCCTTAAACCTGCTGCCCTCTCATATTCAAGAGCATCCGACGCCTCTCCCATCTTCTGGAGAATTTCATGACGGGCTTCATCCCAGTGCCCCTTCAAAATGAAGAGGATTCTCCTGATCCTTTCATGGTATTCCGCTTTCTGCTCACGGGAGCAGGGAGATGGGCATCTGTCCATCTGACCCATTAAACATGGTCTCTGCCTTGGTTTGAGTTTCGCGGTTCTGCACCTTCTCAAAGGATAGAGATCCAACAGAAAGGAAACCAGAGACTTCAGATTGCCTGCATCGGGATATGGTCCGAATCTTGGGATGTCCAGTGAGCGGTCAGGGTTCCTTGTAATAACAAGTCTGGGAAATTCCTCGTTAACGGTCACCTCCAGCCAGGGATACCTGCTGGATCCCCTCAGGTCAACGTTCAGAGGGGGCTTATGAATGCGTATGAGCTCAGCTTCAAGCACCAGCGCTTCAAGCTCGTTCCTGGTTACCGTCCACTGAACCGTCTCAGCTCTGTGAAGAAGGGATCTGTGCCTGAGGTCACCGGGGTTCGACAAATGTCCTCTGAGCCTTGAGATGAGACTCTTTGCCTTGCCGATGTAAAGAACCCTTCCCCTGTGATCGAGAAACCGGTAAACCCCTGGAAGATCAGGGGCTCCTGAAACCGAACGTCTTAAGGAATCAGCTGCCACGGCGGACTATCCTGCGGAGGATTCCCCTTATCTCACTTCCTCCCGTGGCAAGGAAGACCCCCAGAGACAATGCCATGAGCGCGATCCCCGAGACCCCCACGGCGGCTATGCCCTGAAGAAGGCCCCGGGATGCGTATACGGTAACGGGGTTTTTTACAGCCAGAAGGAAAACCAGAGACACTGCTCCGGAAATGGCAAGAGAGAGCCAGTTCCCTGCTGAGATCCTTGATTTGCCAACCCTGCCCCGCAGCTTATGCCGAAGCAGAATAAGGTTTACCGCAGAGGAAATACTGCTTGCCAGGGCAAGGCCGCCAAGGGGCTGTGCGATACCTGTTTTCAGGAATGCAAGGGTCAGGGCGATGTTGAGCAGAATATTGAGACCCATGCATCCCACGGCAATTCTCACCGGTGTTCTGGTGTCCTTCAGAGCGTAGAACACCGGAGCGGTGATCTTTACCGAGGCATAAAAAACCATGCCTGCAGAATAGAAACGCAGAGCAGAAGAAGTGAGGGCCAGAGATGTTTCGGAAAATTCACCCCTGAAGAACATCACCCTGATAACGGGTTCGGCTAGAATCATCATGAAAAGTGATGCCGGGATCATTACTCCGGAAAGGGCCACCGTGGAAAAATTCAGGGTCCTGCCAGCTTCTCCCAGTTTCCCCAGTGCCGTCTGTCTGCTCAGGGTGGGAAGAAGGGCTGTTGCCAGTGCAATGGCGAAAATTCCCTGCGGGACCTGGGTTACCCTGAGCCCGTAGGACAGGGCAGCAACGCTTCCCCCGGAAAGCATCGATGCTATCAGCTGATCCACCAGTATGTTAACCTCAGCAGCAAGAAGTCCCACAAGTGCTGGAACCGCAAGATGCAGAACCCTCTTCATTGCGGGGCTTTTCCAGTTGAAATCCGGTCTGATGGACACTCCCCTTCGCTTCATGAAGGGTACCTGTACCAAAAGCTGCAGAATCCCACCGGCGAGAATGCCTGTGGAATATGCCCAGACAGGAAGATCGGTCATCCATGCCCTGGCAAGAACGAAGAGACCGAACAGAGCAGACAGATTGAAAAGAATGGGTGCCAGAGCAGGAGCCAGAAAGTGCCGGTGACTGTTCAGTATGCCCATGCACACCGAGGCAAGGCCCACGAAGAGAATGTATGGGAAGAGAAGCCTCAGAAGCTGTGCTGTTAGCTCGCTCTTGCCGGGAATGTCTTTGAATCCGGCGGCAAACACATCCACCAGCACAGGAGCCAGGAGCATGCCCAGAATGACTATCACCACCAGGGCGGTGCCTGTGAAGGTAAGTATCCTGCCCGCCAGTTTTGCCGCCCTCTGCTCCCCTTCCTTCACAAGAAGTTCCGTATAGGTTGGAACCAGGGCCGAAGCAACGGTTGCCTCGCCGAAGAGACGCCTCAGAATGTTGGGTATAATGAAGGCAATCGTGAAAGCATCCGCTGATGCACCGGTCCCTAGAACCGCTGCCTGTCCCACATCCCTTGCAAGGCCGAGTATCCTGCTTAAAAAGGTGAGAACTCCCAGCAGACCCGCTGCCCGGGCTACACTTCTTCCCTCCTGGGCCGGTGTGCCAAGCTCAATTCTTTCAGGAGAGATAAATTCTTCAGACACCTGCTGCCTTTATGGCTGCCCACGTACGGCTG
>CAZNFQ010000029.1:0-24684 GCA_964571965.1 uncultured bacterium
CGTAAAGATATATATTCTGTTGAGGGAGATGAGCTTAAACAAAGTCCATATTACTCACCGGACCTAATTACAGAAACTTATGGTAGGAAGCCCTGGAGAAGGGCCGGGAGAGTTTATCGACCCTGACTTCATGACCCCCATCCAGGGAGGTCTGGTGATCTTTGAAAAACAATCTGCCAGGGCCTCGGTATTCAATCTTGAAGGTGAGTACCAGGGAGAGCTTGCAGGTTGCGGTTCATACCAGATCCCCAATTACTGCTGTTCCGCAGGGGATTCAATGCTTGTGGGCGGTATAACCGCAATGGATGAAACGGCCGGAGAGATGGCGGCAATGTACATGGTCGTTGTCTGTGACATGGATCTGCAGCCTGTCGATACTCTTTACACACACCGTTTCACCATGGAATACGGCGATTTTTCCGGCATGCTCCGGAACACCGCTTTTTCGTGTTCATTCGCAGGGGATGACCGGGGGAATGTGTTCGTTTCCCCTGTTTCCACGGAAGAATACCGAATAACGGGATTCGATGAAGACAAAGAACCGATACTGGAATTCTCCCTGGAAAAGCCTATGGTCACAAGAAGCAGGGAGGAGATATCCCTGGAGGCGGAGAGATTCAATTCCGTTCTCAGGGCCAGAAACCCCGGCTTCTCATCGGACTACCAGCCACTGGAGTACAGATACATGATCCCTCCCAACGGAATTCACACCGACAATCTGAACAGGATCTGGGTGAGGAACGGTCTTGCCAGTGAACCCGAATTTGATGTTTACAGTTACAGCGGGGAACTTCTTTTCACCGCATGTGCCACCGGTATAGACCCCTGGGATACGAATGATGTTCTCTGGTGGTCAGTTGACGAGTATGGTCTTCTGTGTTTTTCCATTGATCCCTATGAAAATCCGGTGGTCTACTTCTTCGCAATTCCAGAAGTTTAGTATTATTACCATCGGTAACAGCCTGTTTCACATTCAGCAGAAAAGGAGTTGAAATTGGAGAAGACGAAGAAATGTCTTGAGGAAGCATTTGCCGGAGAATCACAGGCAAACAGGAAATACCTTGCCTTCGCCGAAAAGGCGGACAAAGAGGGGTATCATCAGGCGGCAAGGATGTTCAGGGCGGCTGCAGCTGCTGAAACCGTACATGCCCATGCCCACCTCAGGGCCATGAACGGTGTGGGTTCAACCAAAGAGAACCTGAAAGAGGCAATCGAGGGTGAGACCCACGAATTCATCAGCATGTACCCTGAGATGATAAAGACCGCCGAAATGGAGGGAGAAAAGGCTGCTCTCAGGTCTTTCAAGTATGCCAATGAGGTGGAGCAGATCCATGCGAAGCTTTACACCGGGATACTTGAGGATCTTGATGACCAGCAGGAGGCTTACCCCTATTTCGTATGCCCTGTGTGCGGACACACCGTAGGCCGCAAAGCCCCTGACAAGTGTCCCGTATGCGGAGCTTCAGGGAAAATGTACAAGCAGATCGACTGATTCAGTTTCTGATCGGGGGGCGGCGTCGTGCCGCCCCTTTTTTCATGTCTTTGCTGTCTATATGTTTACTTCAGGTTCGAAAAAGGGAGGAGAACGAACCATGAAGTATATGCTCATAATAACCATGTTTCTGGTTGTTTTCGGCTGCGGCGACGGCGATACACCTTCAGGGCCGGAACAGGGCGGCGGAGATTCCGCCTACTATCCGCTGGCCGTGGGGAATCAGTGGGTGTATGACAGAGCGGGTCAGATGACCATTTCAGGAATTCAGATGGCAACTATCAATGGTATGAATGTAACGGATATCACCGGAACCGTTACCCACGATCTCGGTTTCGACGTATTCGTTCAGGAACACTCCATGACTGACACCACAGAGTTCGTGGGAGAGACCTTAATCACAGATTCCACCTTTACAACCTATATGAGGCTTACGGATCAGGGGTTGTACAGCTATGTGAACCTTGCCCAGGCAGACTCGGTGGGCTTCGTGCCCTTCCCCCTTACAGTTGGGGCAACCTGGCAGTTCTCGGAAGATCCCCCCATGACCGCGGAGATACTTTCTCTGACTGCAACTGTCACTGTGCCTGCAGGTTCATTCGATAATTGTCTTGAATTGCGCACCACCTGGATAGAGAGCGGAAACACACTTCAGAACGATACCTATTTCGCTCCTGACGTGGGACGGGTGAAGAATGTTTACACCCAGTCCTATGAAACACTGGTAACAACGGTTACGGCTGAACTGCTTTCCTATACGGTGCAGTAGAGGTCAGCCGTACCAGTAGTCGCAAAGGGACTCCAGGGGTTCTGACCGGATCTCCTCCGGAAGCGTGGAGATGAACCACTTCATGTTGGAGTATCGGTGGAGAAGCAGCATGCGCATAACTGCTTCTCTGCCTTCTCTGTATCCGTAAACTTCCAGGAAATGCCTGAAGAGACCCTTCTCGCCTGCTGTAAGGAAGAGGCCAACGGAGCACAGGTCATATTCCGGAATGGCTACCATGGATGGTTCGAAATCGATCAACCCCGATATTCTCACTTCACCTCTGGTTCTTTTTATGAAGAGGTGTTCCCTCATGATCTCAGTGTGGCAGATCACCCTCTCCCGGGTATCTTCCACAGGCTCTGTGGTTTCAATGAAGCGGAGAATTTCAGTTACACGGTTTTCATCCAGGCCGAAACCCCTGTGGTTCTCCGCCAGGTTTTTTTTCTGGTTCTCCATTAGCTGGTCCCAGCCTGTTTCTGTAAAGGTAACACCATCTGCGGGAATAGAATGGAGTGCCTTCAGCATAATGGCGGACTGCCCCACCACCTTTTCCCTGTCTCTTCTGCTCAGGTGTTTCCACCGGGTTTTTAGGGGAAGTCCATCGATCTCTTCCATTATGATGTATGGATACCCGTCATGGATCCCTGTGCTGAACAGGCGTGGAGTGGGAACGGTCAGTTTCCCGTACAGTAGCCTCAGGAACTGAGCTTCATTGGTGCAGAGCTCCGGTTCTTCCCTTGAAAATATCTTCACCACGAACCCGTTGGTTCTGTAAAGGATAGTGGAACCTTCGAGGATTCGCCTTCCCTTGAAGGGAATACCGTTACCTGAACAGATTTCACCGGCAATCTTCTCGCAGAGGTCGTCGCGCTTAATCAGGTACGGGAATTCCAGTGAAATTTCCAGTTCAGCCGCTCCTTCCGCTGTATCTCAGCAGTCTGTCCAGCTCCTTGAGGCTGCGCTCCTTCCAGAGCATATCGGATGTTGAAAGGAAGGAGAACGTTTCGGCAGGTTCTCCCTGTTTGACAGGCAGCAGGGCACTGACCCTGTTGGCCACGTAGGGTGCGGCACTAATGGTGGTAAGGCCCAGTTCTTTTTCAATGAGCGAAGCGATCAGAGGATAATGGGTGCAGCCCAGTATGAGATGACTGAGACCAAGATTCCGCAGCGGTGCCAGCTCACTTCTCAGCCTTTGTTCCAACCGGCTGTTCAGCCCTTCTCTGAGGATGTCCTCTACGATGGTGGCGAGATCGGGCAGGGAGAAGTGAAGAATTCTTCCCTCGGGATCCAGTCTCTGTTTCAGTTCGGTGAATTTGCGGGAACTGCCTGTGAGAACGGTTGTGATTACCGCTGCTTTTTCTATTCCCGGGAAGAGCTTGCCATGGTTAAGTACGTTTATGTAGGGCTCCACTCCCACGAACATGGTTTCAGGATGGCTTTTCCTGAGGCTGGATATTGCAGCGGCGGTGGCAGAGTTGCAGGCCACCACAACCAGTTCCGCTCCCCTTTCCAGAAGAAGGTTGGTGATCAGCTCGCTTCGTTGAATTATCTCACTGTCCGATTTCGTTCCGTAGGGGGCGAAGGAATCATCGGAGATGTAGTCGATTTCAAGCAGATTTACCCTGGCGATGATCTCCCTCAGAATGGAGAAGCCGCCAATGCCTGAATCGAAAACTCCCGCTTTACGCATTTCGCTGACCCTGATCCCTCATTTCTTCACTTACGGTGAGGGAGGTAAGTGTTGAAAGCTCATCTGCGAACATTCTCATTTTCATCGTGTCACTGGAATACATGACAATGTGACGGCCTCCCCCTGATTTCTCCAGGTTAAGAATGGATGCCTTCATGGGTATGACCGTTAAAATGATGCCGTTAAGACTGCTAAGGGGTACAGTATGCCTGTTACCGCCGGGTTTTCTGTACGAAACCGTACCGTTCATCTGGTCAACTATTACTCCGGATCCGTGTCCAGCCCTCCGCAGTAGTACTGAAATCAAATTTACAAGAAGAAAAACACCCATGCCTATGATCAGCGGGGTCCTGTCAGAGATATCTTCCTTCGCGGGAGAAAGAAAAATAACGAATGCAAATACTCCCGCGGCAACGAATAGCATTCCGATTCGTATTGCCGATCTTGCCGTGGGATTCCCGGAGATAGAATCAGCATAGTATTTGTTGTTTTTTTCCCTGAAGAATTCCATTTCCCCTCCTCTGTAGGATCCTATATGGTAAGATAATAACACCGGACTCCGGGGATTGTCTCGAGCAGCATCGCAAGTTTCTCCCTTTCATCTTCTCCCCGGCAAAGGAACTGGGCCGTTCCGTCGCCCTGGGATCCAACCCCTTTACCCCCAAGAGAGAGACCTGAGCTGTCCGCGAAGTTCAGCACATGGTGCAGTTTGGGTGACTTGAGCTCCGCAGGGCAGCAGGGAGCAACCATTTTGTCGAAGACTTCCTGGGCCAGGGTCATGAGTTTTCCCAGCTCATCTGCGTCTCCCGATTCCATTGATGCACGGGCCCTTTCCGTGATCAGCCGGTTCTCTTCTCCCAGGGCTCTCCTTATGTCCGTGTTTCCACTGGCAAAGCATTCGTTCAGATCTTTCAGGATCCTTTTTGTGTCCTTCTTCCCCCCGAGGTCTGCAATTATCATATGGAGGGATTTCCCGGTGCAAAGCTTCTCCATGCACATTTCATCGCCGTCGAAGGTGAGCATTACAGGGTCTTTCCCCCAGGCGCAGGCCTGGTCCATTCTGCCGCAATGTGAACCGGTGAGGAGTTCTCCTCTGTAGGCTATGTCCATTTCCACGGGAATGGAGAAACCCAGACGGTGTACCCTGCTGAAAGCCCTTGCGGCTGCCACGCATACCGCAGCGGAAGAGGAGAGCCCCTTTTTCAGGGGCAGAGTTCTTCTGTAAACCCTTAGCCTGATGCCCCTGCCGGGGTACTCCTTCATGATAACGGAAGCGGTTCCCGCAATGTATGCGTGGAAGCATCCCGATTCCTTTGCCGCCTGCAGAGCCTCGTCTGTATTCAGGTATAGGACTTCAGCGCTCATGGAACCGTCCGGCAGCACCTGACACACGCGGAATCCATTTTCCAGGGGTTCCGCTGACACGTGTATACCCTGATCGGTGCCTGCGATTATGCAGAACCCCTTTTCGACTCCCGGATCTTTTCTGCGGTATTCCCCTGCCCAGTCGCTGTGTTCACCGAAGAGGCACAGTCTTCCCGGAACGAAGAGGTCAACTGTGTTTCTCAAGCTCATCCGCTTCTCTTTCAAGTCCGAATTTTTCCAGGGTCTTCCTTTCCGGTACACCGGTTTTAAGGTCCCAGCCCCTCAGTTTGTAGTATTCATCGAGAACCCTTCCGAACTTATCTGCATCCATTCCTGTCCTATGCCCGATGCTCGGATTGATCAGGTGCTCTTTCTGCTGAAAATAGGGAATCACTGTTTCATCGTCTTCTCTGGTTCTTTTCCAGTTCCTGAAAAGCATGGCCCTCTCCAGCTGAATAACCCTTTCCGAGGCTCTTTCCAGGTCCTTATCGCTCCAGTCGATACCGGTACATTCCGTAAACATGTGTCTTTCGAAGGAGGGGCCCTCTATCCCCTCTGCTTCGGCAAAATTGTCTTCGGTTTTCCGCGAGTAGATTCTGGGGAAAACCTGATCTCCCACCGTAAGCGAGTCCTTCATCACAGAGCGCTGTCCGTGCCACCAGGCGGGGAAAGCCTTACCCCTGTATCCGCTCAGGGGGTCGGCAGATTCCGTGGTGTTGTAAATTCTTGCGGATACTTCCTTTAACCTTTCCCATGAAAGCCCTTCCTCCGGTGAACAGATCTTGCTCCAGCCCATGAGATTCTGGGCGTATCCGTGTGCACTGGAAATGGGGTCCCTCGTGTCTACGGCCCACTGCAGAGCGCTGACTATCCAGTAGGGGAAGAAAACATAGTTAATGCGGTCTCCGTGGCCGTCCCAGTGCCCGGCGTAACCCCAGGCCGGGAAGAACCTGTCCAGCTGCTCACCGCCGATGCCAAGTATTTTCTGAGCCCTTACAGTGCCTTCGGAAAGGGCAGAGCGGAATTCTCCCTGTCTGTGGGCAATGCCTTTGAGAAGAAAGTCCCAGAATTCCGGACTGTCCAGGTTAATTTCCATTCCATCCACCCGGTTCGTTATTCCGTCCTCCTTGAGTGCTCTCAGCCAGGGAACCGTTCCAACCAGTATTTCCCAGTGGTTAAGACCCAGATCGTTTGCAGTTCTTCCTGCCTCGAACCCTGCCTCGAACCCCATTTCCCAGTTGTAGAAACTGTCCGGAATTCCGGGGAAAAGACCGGCAATGCAGTCCACCTGGCCTGAGAAGACCTTGCCCCTCTGAAGTACCGCGGGAACCGTGGTGTAGAATCTGGCGTCGTAGCACCTCACCGCACAGCCTTCGGTACAGGCCTGATACCTCTGGCCGAACCTTTTTACCTTGTCGGGATCAAGTTTCGGAACATGCGGCCAGCCGTGGGACGCATGGGCTTCCTTTCTGACGGTCCTGCATATTTTCAGGAACCTTTCAGGCCGGGCTATTTCCAGGGGCAGAGTTCCCTTCACCGCTATGGCTTTAAGATTCTTCGAACCCATTACAGCCCCGTAACCGCCCTGTCCCGATGCGCTTTCGGTTTCAGTGGCCGCAATTGCGATCCTGACCAGGTTTTCACCTGCAGGCCCCGTTGCGAAAACCCTCCAGTCACTTCCCAGCCTGTCCATGAGTATTGTCTGGGTACGGTAGATGCCTTTTCCCCACAGGTCTTCCGCCGGTTCCACGGAGCATGTTCTGTCACGTATTTTAAGGTAAACAGGACCCGGGGCTCTCCCCCTGATCAGAAGGCCGTCAAAACCTGCGTGTTTCAGCTCCGGTCCCCAGTGTCCTCCGAAGGAAGACCTGGAGTACCACTCCACAGGGTATCCCTGGGCTGAAAGGCCGCACACGGTGGTTCTGCCTGAGAAGGGAGCAGCCGTTCCAGTGAGCGGGCCTGTGAGTATCATCAGGAGGTTTTCCGGATCGAAGGCTCCTGTACCCGGCGGGATTCTGTCCCAGGCGATCCTGGCCGCAAGAGCTCTTCCCCCGTACCAGTCCGGGAGATAGCTGTCCGTATCCGCGATCTCCACGGTTCCCGCGCCAAGGTCTATTTCAAGAAGCCTTCCCGTGTATCCGAAGTATTTCAATTCTTCTCCTCAATAACGGTGATTGCCTGGAAACTGCAGGCTTCAGCACAGAGGGGCTCTCCGCCGCAGAGATCGCACTTCACGGGGAACTGCATCCCTTCCGTGAAGAAAATGGCATGGAAGGGACATGCCTCCACACAGATTCCGCAACCGGAGCATATGGAGGGATCGATTTTCCAGGCCCCTGTGGAAGCCGCGAGACTGATTGCCCCGGAAGGGCATGATGATGCACACATAGCCTCTTTACACTGCCTGCACCATATGTGCCGGTGAAGCCCTGTGAACAGTTCCAGGTTGACTCTTACAGCCGAGAATCCGCGGTGCTGTCTGCCTGAGCGTGACAGGGAGCACACGGAGACGCAGTTCATGCATCCGGTGCATACAGATGAGTTTATCCGCAGTTTCAACATTGAACCTTTCCAGCATGTTGAACTCACAATGAACCCCCGGGGAACCGGTGTCAAGCAGGTTGTCTCAACCTGTTCAATCCGGTATTTTCCGGTCTTCTCTGGAGGATTATGAAACCCGTACTTGTAACCGGCGGCAACAGAACAGGAACTTCCTGGGTTGGGAAGGCTCTCTGTTTTTCAAAGGAGCTGTTCTATGTATGGGAGCCCTTCAACTGCATGTCTCCCATCCCTTTTGCAAGGCATCCCTTCGAAAGACACTACAGAAGGGTTCTTCCAGAAGAATCTCGAAAAGTGAAAAGTTACGTGCGGAAAAAGGCGATCTTCGAGCTTTACAAAGGCACTCCGGGGGGCCGAGGTGTTTCAGCAAAATTCAGGAAAGTCTTTTCGGCTGTATATAAACATGCACTCTGGGCCGCAGGGAGAAAGGCTCCTTTGTACAAGGATCCCATTGCGGTGATGTCTGCCGAGTGGTTCCAGAAGAACTTCGATGCAAGGGTTGTAATGGTGGTAAGACATCCGGGTGCTTACGTGAACAGCATAAAAAGGCTGAACTGGCCCATGTGTGTGGAGGAATTTGCCAGCCAGCCTCTGCTTATGAATACCCTTCCCGAGTGGTTGACCAGTGAGATACACAGTCGCATTGCGGAAAGACCAAGGCCCAAAGGGTACGTAACCGAAGACGCGGCACTGTGCTGGAAGGTTTTTCATCAGGTTGTCCATCAGTACAGGAACCGGCACCCTGAGTGGATCCTGGTTCGCCACGAAGACATCAGCCTGAATTACATCGAAGGCTTCAGGGCTCTTTATTCAAAGCTGGACCTTACATGGGATCATGAGATTGAGAGAATAATTCACAGCCATTGTAACTCCGGGAATGAAACTGTACAGGGCGATGTTTGCCATCACTTTACCCAGAATTCCGCCGAGCTGACCAGGCTGTGGAAAGAAAACCTGTCCCCCGGGGAAAGGGAAACGGTAAGGCTGGTTACTGAACCTGTTGCCTCACTGTTCTACGATGACTCCAGCTGGGAGTAGAGAATTCGAATACAGCCTGCGGTTCAGTAAAAGGGCCAGGCGAATAAGAATATCCGTCCTTCCGGGAAGGGTGTCCGTAACTTCTCCTCCGGGGATCCCTTTGAAAACCGTTGACAGTTTCGTTGCAAGCAGGTCCGCCTGGATCAGGGAAAAGCTTGCCCTGTTCGATGAACACCCGGGCCCGTCGTCTGAGTTCAGGAATGTACCCGGAGAAGAAATATGGCTCTTCGGAGAAAAGCACGTTATCAGGTATGATTCCACCGGAAACTTCTTTGCAGCTGCAGATGGAGAGCTTCGACTTGGAGACGAATGGCTCAGGGGAAACAGGCTGCGAACACTTCTTGATGACCTTCTAATGGAAAGGGTTCAGAGGACTGCCCGTTGGTTTCAAAGGGCTTCAGACCTGAAGCCCTCCGTTATCAGGCTTGGAAATGCCCGTTCCCGCTGGGGCAGCTGTTCTCCCTCCGGCGGAATAATGATCAACAGGAAACTGGTTCACGCGCCTGTGAACATCATAGACTACATAACCCTCCACGAGCTTATGCACCTGCGGCACAGGAATCATTCTTCCCTTTTCTGGAAGGATCTCGATTCAGTATTTCCGGGTACTTCCGAAGCCAGGAAATGGCTCAGGTTTCAGGGAGCCCATCTGTTATAGGGAGCGGACGCACCGCTCCCTGTAATTCTCCGTGTTTCAGATCATCTGACTATCATGAGCCTTGAAGAAGCATTGGCTTCAGAGGTTTCGGCTCTGATCAGGTACATTCCCGGAGGCAGAGTTTCAGTGTTCAGATTTATCCGGTTCACACCGGCCTGAAGCTCCGAGTCGGACCTCAGTACCTGTCTGCCTGAAGTGTCATAGATCCCGACTGAAACATTTCCTCCGGAAGGAACTGTAACGGACACCGAAGCAGAGCTTGAAACAGGGTTCTCAAGGGGCCGAACTGAAATGCCGCCCACTGTTCCCTGGTGGTGCTCTTCTTCGACTCCCGTGTTTACCGGAACCGCCAGATAAGCCACCGTGGCAATTGCCGCCTTTGCCATGTTCGTACCGAAGGGGAAGTACTCCAGATAGTTGGCCATCACATCCGTTGTCTGGTGATAGTATGGGTTGTTCCAGACTTCCTTTTCTATACTGAGCATTGCAGCATAACCTGCGTTCCAGAAACTGGAGTGATCGCTGGCAGATACAGGGGGACTGGCAACGGACTTCTCCAGTGCCGGCACATAGGTGTCGCTGATAGCGTCAAAGGCTATGCCAAGGCCCTGGGAAGCTGTATTGTAGTGGAGTTCTGCAATGTCATTGGGTGCGGGTCCGTAGAATATCATGTCCAGGTTCACAACACCCAGGATCTCATCTCCGGCAGCTGAAACTGAGTCAGCATAGTGTGCGCTTCCGTAGAGCCCCTGTTCTTCTCCGCCCCAGAGACAGTATCTCACTGTGTATTCGAACTGGTACTGGCTCATTATTCTTGCGGCTTCCATCACCGCGGCGGAGCCGCTTCCGTTATCATCGGCTCCGGGAGCATCGAACTGGGTGTTTGGAGAGGTGCTGTCCAGGTGACCGCAGATGATCCAGTACTGGTCTGGGTAAACCGTTCCAGTCTGTGTGGCAATTACATTCTGGCAGTCGTAACTGAGCATGGAGAAGTGTCTTATCTCAGAATCAAGACCGTAGGAAAGAAATCGGTCGTTGCTCCAGCTGCAGGCGGTATCATAACCGTCGGTGTTGGAGTATCTCGTAAGATAGCCCTGGTAATTGGTTGTTATTGAGATCAGACTGTCCTCGGAAACAGCCGCAACGATATCCGATACCGTATCGTCGAAGCCTCCTCTTACCGGAATGGGAATGGGCCGGTCCGGTGAGCGGTCTTCAGAAAGAGGCCTGACATTGAATACGTCTGACCTTACGAAGTCTCCAGTCAGAGGACGGTGAAGCTTTACTATCAGAGTTCTTCCATCTCTGTAGACTACTTCACCCAGCTCGGTTGCCTGAAGAACTCCGTTGTCATTCCGTACGGTAACGAGGGCGAAATCTTCAATTCCCCTTTCGGTTTCCGCCAGTATCCTGGCATCTTCTCCGGGAGATCCTATTGCTACCACATGTGACTCTGATCTGTAAACTACTGTTCCTTCGTCGCCATCGGGGGAGACGAAGAGCTGACCGGCAAAGGCTGCTGCCGAAATAAGGGCTGTCACAACGAATATGAATCTCATACGAACCTCCTGATGGAAACTGGCGGGAAAATGCTTCGGTAATATGTACAAATTTGATATGAAAAAGTTCGGAGAGCTGGAACTTTTCTCTGTAATCGGGTATTTTCAATCAGGAGATTACTGATGAAAAGAGGAGTAAAATGAGAACGGCAGCGCTGATTCTATCGTTATATGCAATCACTGCGTTTGCGGAAAGTATCGTTATCGGAGATATGCAGACACCGTCCACTGACCCATTCTGTCATTGACAGGGACACGAAAGACGCCATCAGGTGATGGTAACTGCAGAAGAACTCGGCAATCAGTCACTGGAAATAACTGCCATCAGTTTTAACGCTTCCATTCTTTCCGATCCCCAGGGGCCCTATGATGAACTGACCATTCTCATGGGGTACACTGAACTTGAGTCACTCACTGAAACCTTTGCCGACAACTGGAGCTCTGCCGGGGAACAGGTATTCTATGATCCGGCCTATTTCATATCCGGGGTCGTTCCGGGCAGTTTCTTTACCTTCCAGCTGGATACCCCCTTCGTGTACGACGGTTCGGAGAATCTTCTTATCGAAGTAACATGGGATGGACCTTCTGAGCCTCCGCTGGGTCAGGGAAGCATATACACCTGGTACTGGACAACCACCGGCAACCGCGTTCTTTCTTCCAACGATCTCTCTTCTGCAACGGGCACCGCCTTCGAGTACTGCAACAATCTTCGTATAGACTACGACACAGAGGCCCTTGAAACCACAACCTTCGCCGGGATCAAGGCTTCCTTCTGAAGAGGCTGTAGAGGAGAATAGAAGCACTTACTCCGGCATTCAGCGATTCCACTTCCGGGGTCATTGGTATGGAAACGGACCCGTCCATGTACCGGCGGGTCTCTTTCTTTATACCGCAGGCTTCAGAACCGATAACGATGCAGACCGGTGAAGTTCTCTCTACAAGAGCGATGTCCTGCCCCTGTGCTGAAGCTTCAAGAAACCTGTATTCCCTGAATGACCCTTTTACCCCTGCAAGGGATTCAGCCTCCATAATGGGAATTGACGTGTTCAGGCCTGCGGAGGCTCTGGTGACCTTGGGGTTCCACGGGAAGGCGCTTTCCTGAAGAAACAGAATGCCGCTGCAGCCGAATGCTTTCCCGGAGCGCACAGCGGTTCCGGCGTTCCCCGGGTCGCCCACACCGTCCAGTGCAAGTACGGTTCCTCCGTTGAAGACCTGTTCAGGTGAGGAGGAAGGTATGGAACATACAGCGGCTATTCCCTGGGAGTGTTCCGTGGCGGAGATATCTTTGAACAGGTCTTCGGGAACCTCCAGAACGGTTATGCCTCTTTTTGCACCTTCCGCAGCAGTACTCAGGCAGAATCCGGTCGCCATTCGGGAGACTACGATGAAATCGGCAGGGTAACCCCTCTCCATTAGATCGTTAATGAATCTGGGCCCTTCGAGGAGGAATTTCCCGGTTTTTCTGCAGTGGGAGGTTTTTTTCAGGGAGACCGCCAGCTTGATCCTTGAGTTCCCCCTGCTCGTAACCTTCTCTGTCACCTGGCTCCCTCTGGGATACCCGCTTCGATTATCTGTTCTATGATGGAATGGATGGATGCAGATGGACGCATTCCCGTGAGGTTCACAAGTCGGGACACGTCCGGAACCCTTCGCTGCATGTCTTCGAAATCTGCGGGATAAGCTTCCTCATAGGGAACCTTGATGATTTCGGAACTGGATCCGGAGATCTCCCTTACGAGCCTTGCAAGCTCAAGGATTGTTATTTCTTCTGTTGACCCGATGTTAACCACCTTGCCCAGGGCATCGGGAGACTCCATGAGGGCCATTGCGCAGTCTACAACCTCTGTTACAAGGCTGAAACAGCGGGTCTGGGTGCCGTTGCCGTAAACGGTAATGGGTTTGCCCGTAAGGGCCTGGTTTATGAACCTGGGCAGAACCATTCCATATCTGCCTGACTGTCTTGGTCCCACCGTGTTGAAGAACCTGCATACCACAACCGGAAGGCGGTAGGAGTGGCTGTAGGCCAGGGCAAGGAACTCGTCCAGGGCCTTTGAACAGGCATAACTCCATCTGTTCCTTGAGGTTGCGCCAAGAACTATGTCCCCATCTTCCGCAAAGGGAACCTGCCAGCTTTTTCCATACACCTCGCTGGTAGAGGCAATAAGCACCTTGGCTCCGGTCTTCCTTGCTGCTCTGAGCACGTTCTCCGTACCGCTCACATTGGTCTCGATGGTCTCCACTGGCTTCCGTATGACGTTTTCCACACCTACAGCAGCGGCCAGGTGGATCACTTCACGGGAACTTTCCACGCAGCTGTCAACAGCTATCTCGTTCAGAACGCTGTCTTCAATGAAGGAAAAGCCGCTGTGTCCAATAAATTTCTCGATGTTGGAGAGATGCCCGGTGGAAAGATCGTCCAGTACGCAGACGGTTTTCCCCTGGCGGATCAGTTTCTCCACCAGGTGGGAGCCGATGAATCCGGCTCCCCCTGTCACGAGAAAATCGTTCATGCCCGCCACTAGTGCGGCACCAGGCTGAGAAGAACACCGGCTGCTATGGCGCTGCCGATTACTCCGGCAACGTTGGGCGCCATGGCATGCATGAGAAGATGGTTCGTTTTGTCGTACTTCCTGCCTTCAACCTCAACCACTCTGGCAGAGTCGGGAACGGCGCTGACGCCTGCTGCCCCCACAAGGGGATTGAGTTTATTCTCACCCTTGAGAAAGAGGTTCATGAACTTGGCGAAGAGAACTCCCCCCGCCGTTGCTATGGCAAAGCTGAGGGCCCCAAGAACGAATATCTTGATGGAGTCCATGGTAAGGAAGTAACGGGCCTGGGTACTTGTGCCCACGCTGAATCCCAGAATAATGACCACAATGTTGTTCAGGGCTCCCTGGGCGCTGTCTGCAAGACGCCTTGTAACGCCGCTCTCCTTCAGAAGGTTTCCGAAGAAAAGCATTCCAAGAAGGGTGATTGCACCGGGGGCGATGAATGCGGTGATCAGAAAGGCGATTATGGGGAAAAGGATCTTTTCGGTCTGGGAGACCTTTCTTGCAGGCTTCATTCTGATCATTCGCTCTTCCTTCTTGGTGAGAAGGCGCATGATCGGAGGCTGAATCACAGGTACAAGGCCCATGTAGGAGTAGGCTGCGATGGCAATGGCGCCAAGAAGGTGGGGTGCCATCTGGCTGGCCACGAAGATAGCCGTGGGGCCGTCTGCTCCGCCGATTATACCGATGGCTGCCGCTTCCTGGATGTTGAATCCCAGAAGAAGGGATCCAAGCAGTGTAATGAAGATACCTATCTGCGCCGCGGCTCCCAGAAGAAGGAGCTTGGGGTTGGAGAGCAGGGCGCTGAAATCGGTCATGGCACCGATCCCGAGGAAGATCAGAGGAGGGAAGAGACCGCTCGATACTCCGAAATAGAACATCTTGAAAACCGACTGCTGCCCGCCCAGTACGTCAAGGTAGCCAATGGGGATCAGTTCAGGGTTGTAGGGCATGTTGCCGGCTATGATTCCGAAACCTATGGGCAGAAGGAGAAGGGGCTCGTAGTCCTTCTTCACCGCAAGGTAGATCATGACGATACCGAGGATTATCATCACGATATTGCCAGGCTCCACCTGTCCGAAACCGGAGTCGGCAAGGTATCCTGCAATGTTGATGTCCGACGGATTCAGACCGCCCGCCGAAGCCATGAGCGCGGAGAGGAGTCGTGAGGCAAAGGACATTGCTTTTCCCCCTAACCTATGCTCATTATGAGGGCATTCTCAAGGATGGTGTCGCCCTCTTTTACGGCGATTTTCGTTACTTTCCCTGCTATGGGAGCTTCTATTTCATTCTCCATCTTCATGGCTTCCATTACGGCTACGGTCTGGCCCTCGGTAACCTGATCTCCCTGTGAAACGAGCACTTTGAGAATAGCTCCTGGAAGGGGGGCCAGTATTTCCCCGGATCCGGAAACACCACCGGGAGGAGTGGTTCTGTCCGGAGATGATGAGGCGTCTGGAACCGCATTGCTCCTGGAGAGCCTGGGGGTTTTCATGGATTTTCCGCCGGGAGTTTCAATGCCCACTGTATAAGAGCGTTCTCCCAGTTTAACCTCCACGGAGTCGTCCTCTATACGGCCAACGTTGACCGTATAGGTCTTGTCGTTTACAGTTATCCTGTATTCGGGCATTACCTGCTCCTGTTCCTCTGTCTGAACGCGGCACGGTCGGTCAAAACCTTCGCCCTGCCCGCCAGTCTCCACGGTGTGTACGGTTTTTCGTACATCTGCCATGTAAGCTGCATGTCTGCAAGTCTGTTAATTTGTGAAATATGAGCGTGAACCGCTGTGGTTATGGCAACCACCTCTTCCCTGGTAAGTTCTGCAGGGTCTATTGCTGCGTTTTTAACCGCAGCCGGCTTTTTCTTCCCCTCTGCCAATCTCCTGATAAGGGGAAGGCTCAGTGAAAGAATCACCAGGCCGGAGAACACCGTGGCCATTCCCACAAAGGCTATCCTGTAGCCCACATCGGTGAGGTTGGGATCCATCGCCGACTGGAGAGCCTGTATTACTGCCGCCCCGATCATAATGGAATGTTCCCGTGCTTCTTGGCCGGAATTTCCTGTCTCTTGGACTGGAGCATTTCCAGACTCTTTATGATCCTGAATCTGGTGCTGGAGGGCAGAATGATATCGTCGATGTATCCTCTGCCTGCGGCATTGAAGGGGTTTGCGAACTTGTCGCGGTAGTCTGCAACAAGCTCCGCCTTTCTTGCCACCGGATCGTCGGCTTCTGCGATCTCCTTGCGGAAGATGATGTTCACCGCGCCATCGGGGCCCATTACCGCTATCTCAGCCGTGGGCCAGGCGAAATTCACGTCTGCCCTGAGGTGCTTGGAAGCCATTACGTCGTAGGCACCGCCGTAGGACTTCCTGGTTATTACGGTTATCTTGGGCACTGTGGCTTCGGCATAGGCATAAAGCAGCTTGGCGCCGTTCCTTATTATTCCACCGTACTCCTGCTTGGTGCCCGGCATGAAACCCGGAACATCCACCAGAGTAAGAATGGGAATGTTGAATGCGTCACAGAAACGCACGAACCTGGCGGCTTTCACCGAAGCGTCGATGTCGAGAACGCCTGCAAGGTAAGCCGGCTGATTGGCCACTACCCCCACTGCTTTACCGTTAAGACGTCCGTAACCGATGATGATGTTCTGTGCGTACATCCTTTGTATCTCGAGAAACTCTCCGTGGTCGAGAATTCCTGAAATCACCTTCCGCATGTCGTAGGGCTTGTTGGGGTTCTCGGGTACGAAGGTGTCCAGCCACTGTTCGAATCTGTCCACCGGATCCGTTGGGGGAATGGGGATCGGATCTTCCATGTTGTTCTGGGGAATGTAGCTCACAAGTTTTCTGATAAGCTGAAGGGCTTCCTGTTCCGTCTTGCAGACCAGATGCGCCACGCCGCTTCTGCCTCCGTGGATATGGGCGCCTCCCAGCTCGTCTTTCGTTACGTCTTCTCCGGTTACCGCCTTCACCACGTCAGGTCCTGTAACGAACATGTAGCTTGTCTTTTCCACCATTACGGTGAAGTCGGTGATGGCAGGGCTGTAAACGGCTCCGCCGGCACAGGGTCCGAGGATAGCAGAGATCTGCGGGATCACTCCTGAGAAAAGAACGTTTTTCAGGAAAATGTCGCCGTATCCCGCAAGGCTTTCTATTCCCTCCTGTATTCGTGCCCCGCCTGAATCGTTCAGCCCGATGAGGGGCGCTCCGTTCATTGCCGCCATATCCATCACCTTGAGTATCTTTTCGGCGAAGGTTTCCGAAAGCGATCCTCCGAAAACGGTGAAGTCCTGGCTGAAAACGTAAACGAGCCTGCCGTCGATGGTTCCGTATCCCGTTACTACACCGTCTCCGGGGTACTGCTGCTTTTCAAGGCCGAAGTTGGTGCACCGGTGGGTTTTCAGCATGTCGAACTCTTCGAAGCTGCCTTCGTCGAGGAGAAGCTCTACCCTTTCCCTTGCGGTAAGCTTGCCCCTGGCGTGCTGCTTTTCGATCCTCTTCTCGCCTCCGCCCAGCAAGGCTTTTGCCTGTAAGCTGCTGAGTTTTTCGGCATTCTGATTTGAGCTCATTCTTTTCCCTTCAGGGATTAGTGTTGACAGAGTTCCGTGAGTACCCGACCGCTTGCCTTGGGGTGGACGAAGGCGATCCTGGAACCGCCTGCGCCGGGTCTCGGCTGGCTGTCAATCATTTTCACTTCTTTTTCAACCAGTTCCAATACTGCTCCAGAGGCGTCTGAGACCCTGTAGGCAATATGGTGTATTCCCTGGCCCTTCTTCTGCAGAAATGCTGCTATGGGGCTTTCAGGAGATGTGGGTTCGAGAAGTTCTATTTTGCTTTCCCCAACCCGGAACATTGCTACTCTGACCTTCTGCGAGGGGACCTCCTCGATCCCAAGGGCTTCAAGTCCAAGGGCATCACGGTAGAAAACCGAAGCTTCCTCCAGATTTTCGACGGCAATGCCGATATGATCTATTTTGGTCACGTCCATGGTGTTATAACATCCTTTCTGCCTTTTCAAGCAGCTTTTTGCCAATGGCATAGGGTGATACTTCTCCGGCTAAGATAAGCTCTTCAGCCGCCTTCCTGCCATTGTACTCCTGATCGAGAAGTTTTCCGAAGATTATTCGTCCGTTTTCCTGGAGAATGCCGTCCAGGGTTCTGATGGCCGCATGGGAAATCCGCTTTTCCCGGGTCATGTCCCCTGCCAGGGAATCGATTGCCTCCCATAGTTCCGGAAGGCCGTCTCCCGTGATTGCCGAGGTTCTTATAACCGCGGGTTTTTTTCTCTCCGGCGGCATGAGTTCCAGGCTGGCCCTCACATAGTTTTCCAGCTGCTCTATTCCGTTCCTGTCCGCTTTGTTCAATACTATGATATCGCCGATTTCCATGATGCCGGCTTTCATGGACTGCACATCGTCTCCAAGGCCGGGAACAAGCACCAGAACCGTTATATCAGCCAGTTCCGCCACCTCGACTTCCGCCTGGCCTACCCCCACGGTTTCCACGATTACAGGGCTGTATCCCGCGGCGGAAAGAACGGTTGCCGCATCCCTGGTTGCTCCGGAAAGACCGCCGAGATGTCCCCTGCTTCCCATGGACCTTATGAATACCCCCGGATCGCACGCGTGGGACTGCATGCGGAGTCTGTCGCCCAGAAGAGCACCGCCGCTGAAGGGAGAAGAGGGATCTACGGCGATAACTCCCACGGAACTGCCCAGAGAGCGGAATCTTCCTATCATCCGGTTTACCAGGGTGCTCTTTCCCGCACCGGGAGGGCCTGTTACTCCAAGAGTGAAGCCCTGCTGAAGATGAAAGAGCCCGTCAAGGATTTCCCCGGCGTCAGCCGTTCCGTTCTCCACCTTCGTAAGGGTACGGGCAATGGTCCTGATGGAACCTTCTGTAATGTCCCGGATAGTTCCGGAGAGGGAAGTCATGAACAGCTACTGCCTTTTCTCCATTCGGGAGTTTATGAACTCTACCACATCGGATGCAGGGGTTCCCGGGGTGAAAATGGCATCATAGCCGGCTTCTCTGAGGCCCGGGATATCTTCTTCGGGGATAACGCCTCCCCCGAAGAGAATTATGTCTGAAGCGCCCTTTTCCTTAAGGAGTCTGGCTATCTCCGGGAAGAGGTGATTGTGCGCACCTGAAAGGAGCGAAATGCCCACGAAATCCACATCTTCCTGTATTGCTGCGTCAGCTATGGCTTCCGGCGTCTGTCTTATTCCCGTGTATACCACTTCCATGCCGGCGTCCCTCAGGGCACGGGCGATGTATTTTGCGCCCCGGTCATGTCCGTCAAGGCCCGGCTTACCGATGAGAACTCTTATCCTGCGATCCATTGTGCCTCCAAGAGAAGCGGGTATTTGTTTAATTGTCAGAAGAATAACCAAATCTAGAACAACGGGGTGCTTTTGTAAAGATTCAGCGCGGCACTCCCCAAAATCAGAGAAGGGAAGCATATTAAAGAAGACGCTGGATTTCCAGTACAGTTACTCTCACAAATCACGGAGGAATTAAATGAAGTTTACCGTACTTTTTCTGAGCGTATTTGCAGTCGCATCCTTTGCAGCAGTATCCTCTACCACCATTGCCGGGTATCTCGATCAGATGGGAGCCAGTTACGAAGAGGAAGATGGAGTATTCTGGCTTCTTGCAGAGGATTCGCTCAGCGGTGAAACCTTCCCGATTTTCTACATAGAGGTCAATGCAGCAATGGAGGCCTGTTTCATGGCCGGTCCCACACCCGGTCTGGTGCCGGAATCAGGTGTCGGAAGAACGGCTGCCCTGGAAAAGATGGCGGAGCTGAACGCCACCTACCCCTTCGTAAAATTCGAACACGACCTGAACACCGGGGAGATAATCTGCACCTACACCTTCTCCACCGAGAACGGCGTTGGTCTTGATGCCTTCGCAGCAATGCTCCAGGTAATATTCGGGACCATAGACGAGACAGCTGCTGACCTGGCGGCTCTTTCACAGTAAGCAGACGGACAGGGGTAACAGGGAATGTATGGAAGCATAGCCATCTGCTCCGGCAGGGCCAGCCGGAAACTTACCGACGATGTATGCAGGATCCTTGGCATCGAGCCGGAACCTGTGGAGTTCCATGACTTTTCCAACGGGAACATGATGGTCAACTTCCCCGGTGGAACGGTAAGGGAAAAGGACGTCTTCGTAATCCAGTCCGGAGAGAGATCGGTCTTTCAGAACAAAACCGAGGCATACCGCACTGTTTCAGGGGATATTATCGAGCTTCTTCAGATGATAAGCGCCCTGAAGGACAGTGCAGGAAGAATAACCGCCGTTACTCCCTACTTCCCCTATGCAAGAAGCGACAAGAAAGACAAGCCCAGAATAGCCATAACCGCCAAGATGATCTTCGAGCTTCTGGAAGCTGTGAGAACCGACAGGGTTCTTGCCATGACCCTGCACTGTGCCCAATCCCAGGGTTTCAGCAACATTCCCGTGGATCAGCTTCACGCTTACACGGTGTTCGTTCAGAAGATACTTTCCATGGGAATGGAGAAACTCACCTTCGTTGCACCGGATTCCGGAAGCATTCTGGACAATGATTTTCTGGCCCTTCACACCGCCAAGGGGATCAAGGATGCCGGCGGCTCTCCCGACATTACCACAGGCTATGTGAAGAAAATGCGTGTGGATGACAGCGAGAATCCACTGGTGAGAACCGTGGAGGGTCTCGATGACCTGTCGGACAGAACGGTGCTCATGAGCGACGATGAGATACTCAGCGGCAAAAGCCTGATACTCTGTGCCGAAACCGTTGCAGCCAAGGGGGCAAAGGACATTTATGCCTTCATAACCCACCCTATTCTCAGCGGTGAAGCCGTTAAGCTCATAGAGAATAGTCCCATAACGAAACTCTACATAACCGACACGGTGGAGTATGACAGGGAAAAAGCCGAAGAGGTGAATGGCGGCCCTGTGAAGAAGATAGAAATACTCTCCGTTGCCCATATCTTCGCTGAAGCCATCAAAAGAATAAACGAGGGCAGAAGCCTCAGCTCACTGTATCTGTAAGAGCATGACTGGAAAAAGGGCACCCGCACGGGTGCCCTTTTTACCTGGCTGACAGATATTCGGGAAAGATGCCTACAGGTCCAGAGGCGGGCGCTGCCCGTTTCTCCTCCACTGGAAGAACTGCTTGAGGATATCCCTGTGGTCGAAGGCTATTTCATCAGGTAGATCATCCTCGGTGAAGACTTCAGCCCTTGCGGCGTCGTCGCCTCCACACGGTTTACCTTCTGCCCGGCACCAGTAGACAGCACTTACGGTATCTCCCCTGGGATCCCGCCAGGGTCTTGAATAAACGTGAAAGAGGTCAAGAACCTCTATATGGAGGCCCGTTTCCTCCAGGGCTTCCCGTTTAACTGCTTCAAGAAGGCTTTCGCCGGGGTCCACGAAACCTCCTGGAATGGCCCAGCCTGAGGGGGTGTACTTTCTTTCAATGAGAACGATTTCACCACCTTTGATTTCTATTATGGCATCAACTGTAAGCTCAGGTGTTTTGGGTCTCATTTCAACCTCCCTGGAACACTTGCCCCGAAAGTTTGTATATTTTGTAACAATTGATAATCACTCGAAAGGAGAACCTAATGAAATTAATGCTCATCCTCATCCCTGCCCTTGCCCTCATGGCCTGCGGCGGAACGGGAGAAGCCACTGACAACACCTCCGCCGCAGAAGGATCAGTTGAGGTGGAATGGATCCATGACGATTTCGACGCGGCCCTTGCCCTTGCAGCAGAAACGGGCAAACCTGTTTTCGTGGACATGTATGCCGACTGGTGCGGTCCCTGCAGAATGCTTTCCGAAGACTATTTCTCAAGGGATGACTACAAAGAGGTTTTGAGTCAGTGCGTCCTTGTCAAGATAAACACGGACAACAACCAGGCTCTTGCCTCACAGTACGGGATACAGTCCATTCCCACTCTGATCCTTCTGGACAGCCAGGGAAACGAGCTGGACAGGATAACAGGTGTAATGGGCTCGCCGGAGAGTTTCCTGCCTATGATAGAACAATTCGTGGCCCGGGGACTGTAGAGATCCTACCTGTATCCCAGTTCGGCAAGTACCGATAAAAGCCGGCTGAACTCCGCTTCCATAACGCGGTGAAGGACCTCGGCATTCGCCAGGTCCTCGCCGCCTGCAAGCTTTTCCAGCCTGGCAGCCGCTTCGCTGAAAACCCAGGCGCCGATGTTCAATGCCGAACCCTTAAGGGTATGGGCCAATATCTTTACCTGACGAGGTTCACTGGAACGAATCGCCGTGGCAAGTTCATCCATGTTGCCCCTTGCTGTGTCCAGGAACATCCTGAGGACTTCCCTTATGGTGTCGGTGTCACCTTCGAAGTCCTCCTCCAGCTTGCTTACGTCGAAAACGCCAGATGAGTCATTGATCACACCGTCTTCTGACATGACCTTGGAAGACCACTTATCAAGGACCTCGCTTATGGTTTTCGGGGTAACGGGTTTTGTGATGTAGTCGTCCATTCCCGCCTGAATGCACTTTTCCCTGTCCCCTTTCAGGGCGTTGGCGGTCATGGCTATTATCACCACATCGGGGTTCTTTATGGAATCCTTTTTCATCCTTATTTCAGCGGAAGCCTCATAACCGTCCTTAACCGGCATCTGACAGTCCATGAATACGATCTGGTAGGGTATTCGGGTAAGGGCTTCCACCGCTTCGGCACCGTTGGCGGCCAGGTCCGCCCGGTAACCGAGTTTTTCAAGAATTTTCACCGCCACCAGCTGATTGACGGCGTTGTCTTCTGCTATGAGAATTTTAAGTGATGCCTTACGGGATTCCTTCAGTGAGTGCCTGGTGATCAGGGGCGCTTTTTCAGGTGCCTGATTCTGCCCGTTTACCTTTGCCAGGCAGTCGTACAGCTGAGTCTGTTTTACAGGTTTGGTGAGGTAGGCGGAGAACCCCATCTCATGCAGCCTTGCGGCATCTCCCCTTGCGCCGATGGAAGACATGACCACCATTTTCGGGGTTACGATGTCCTCTGATTCGATGATCCTTCTCCCCAGCTCCTCCCCGTCCATGTAAGGCATCTGCATATCCAGTATTGCTATTTCGAATGGCCTTCCCGCGGCTGTTGCCTCCCGCATCTGCTTCAGAGCGGAGTCTCCTCCTTCCGCAACGGAATAGTCGCTCTTCCAGGAATCCAGAAGCAGGGAGATCAGTCTGCGGTTGGTTGAATTGTCGTCCACGGCAATGATCCTGGTGTTTTCAATGGAACGCACCGCTTGTTCTTCTGGAGATTTTTCCTGTTTCTTAAGAGAAAGGGTGAACCAGAATTCCGATCCTGATCCCTCCCTGCTCAGCACTCCGATCTTTCCGCCCATAAGGCTGACAAGTTTCTTGCATATAGTAAGTCCCAGACCTGTTCCCCCGTACTTTCGCGTCGTGGATGAATCCGCCTGGCTGAAGGCGCTGAAGATCTTGTTCTGCTTTTCCGGCGGAATGCCTATTCCCGTATCCCTGACGGAAAAACGCAGGTGAATGACCTCTTCCTTCTCGAACTCAGGGGTGACTGAAACGGTTATGTCGCCTTCGTGGGTGAACTTCAGCGCATTGCCTGTAAGGTTGAAAAGGATCTGGCGTATTCTGCCGGGATCGCCTATTACAGGTGCCGGAATGTCCGGTGCGATCATCAGTATGAACTCCAGACCCTTCTGCTGGGACCTCATGGCCATAAGGTCTCCCACTTCCTCAAGAAGAAGACGCAGGTCGAAATCGGTTTCCTCTATCTCCAGCTTTCCAGCTTCTATCTTGCTGAAGTCAAGTATGTCGTTGATCAGGGTAAGAAGGGCATCACCACTGGTCTTTATTGTTTCGGCGTATTCCCTCTGCTCAGGGGAAAGTCCGGTTTCCATAAGAAGTCCGGTCATTCCTATGACGCCATTCAGCGGGGTTCTTATCTCATGGCTCATGTTTGCCAGGAACTCACTCTTTGCCCTGCTGGCATCCCTGGCGGCTTCAGCGGACTTTTCAGCAAGATGCAGGGTTTCCTCAAGCTGCTTGTTTGCCCTTTCGATCTCTTCGCGGTTACTGTTCCGTTCTCTCTCGATAAGAATGTTGTCAATGGAGTAGGCAACGTCGTCGGCCACTTCCTGAAAAAGTGAGATCTCATCGGATTTGAGGCTCATCTCCATGGGAAGCTCTGCAGAAATTACACCGTGTATCCTTCCCTCCACATTCAGCGCTGTGGTAAAGGGTCTTGAATCAGGTTTCAGTCCAAGAAGGGGGCACTGGCCGCACTTATGTTCAACGTCATCTATGGTAACTACATCAAGGTCTTTCATGGCAAGTTCCGCACAGTAGCACAAATTGTCAGCATGAAGATTTTCCGCAAGGATTTTGAAGGGTTCTTCAGGTATTCCCGCGGACACCGTTTTGTAGAAGAAACCGGTATCATTGTCGAAAAGAGAGATCCAGGCCGAGGAGTAACCCCTTGTGGAGATCAGGGCATCGCAGACCCCCTGTATCATGGATTCGAGATTCTTCTCCTTCGTTATCAGACGGTCAACCTGACGAATTGCCATGAGAGTTGTGTTGAGGTGCTCCGATTCGCTCCTCATCTCCTCCAGTTCCGAGAGATCAGCGAAGGAACCGAAGAAACCTGTGATCTCACCGTTTTCCCCGCAGTTGGGAATAGTGTTTGCCAGGGCTGGAAAGGTGTATCCGTCCAGGCTCCGGAAACAGGTTTTGAATACCGCGTGCCCTGATTCGCAGGCCTTTTTAAACACACTCTGGAAATCTTTCCTGTACTCTTCGGGAACATGGTCAAGAATCGGAACACCGATGAGTTCCGATCTGCCTCCATACCCCAGCTGTTCAGCCAGGTAGGTGTTACCGTAGGTGAACTTCCCCTCCGTGTCTATTTCGCCAATGCCCTCCTGAACGGCGTTCAGAATTTTCTTGTAGTAGGATTTTCTTCTTTCCAGGGCATCCCGGGCTGAAACCAGCTCCGT
>CAZNFQ010000030.1:0-23246 GCA_964571965.1 uncultured bacterium
GTGGGAGTGGGGAGTTCCCCAGGGCCTGGGAGGTTCCCACGGGAATCCCGATCCCGCATCAGGGTCCACCGGTGACAATGTATACGGATACAATCTCGCCGGCGACTACGAGCCGTATCTCTCCGAGAAGTATCTCACAACATCGGCAATAGACTGCTCGGGTCTTTACGGTACTCAGCTTCGCTTCCAGAGATGGCTCGGTGTGGAGGGAAACGCCTACGACCACGCTTCTGTTCAGATCTCCACCGATGAGGAAACCTGGTTCACCATTTGGCAGAACGATTCTGAAGAGATCACCGACGGGGAATGGAGCAGCCGTATAATCGACATCTCAGGTTTCGCCGACACAGAGTCCCAGGTATTCATAAGGTGGGTAATGGGAACCACCGATGCCGGCTGGGAGTACTGCGGCTGGAACATCGACGACGTTGAAATATGGGCTTCAGGTGCCCTCGGCATAGGAGACGGCACTCCGGGGGACAGGCTCCTGCTGGGCTTTGCCGGGATCAATCCTGCGGTAAGCTCCACCACATTCAGGTGCACAATTCCTTCACAGGGCATGCTGACCCTTCAGGTGCATGATATAACAGGCAGAATCGTAAACACCGTATTCAGCGGTGAAGTACCCTCGGGAGACGTGAACATACCCTTCAACCTCACAGACTCTTCAGGGAGAAGACTTCCCGCCGGTGTATATCCCGTTCTGGCATCAAGCAGCGGGCAGACAGCAGTATCCAGACTGGTGGTTCTGGGAAACTGATCTTTGAAGGAGCCCGGTACGAATGTGCCGGGCTCCAATTCGAAAGGAGAATCATTGGCCCGGGTACTTCTGGTTAATCCGCCGTCTGCAATCGACGTTTACAGCGACAGCAAGATAAGGGTTGCGATAACATCCGCCCCTTTCGTAACACTTGGTGCACTGGCGGGAGCAGTGCTCCTGGACGATCACGATGTGCAGGTGGCAGACCTTATGATAGAAGCGCGTCCCATGGATGCTTACAGGGATAAACTTTCCTCGTGGAAGCCGGATTACGTGGGTATAACATTCACGACTCCTCTGGTTTCCGAGGCTTTTTCCCTTGCGGAGACCGCAAGAGAGCTGCTTCCTGATGCAATGATCATAGCTGGAGGCGTTCATGCCTCCACCCTCCCTGAAGAAGTGCTGGAAAAAAGCCGCTTCGACGTGGTGGTAATAGGCGAGGGAGAGAACACCCTCAGAGAAATCTGCCGTGGAGATGAGCTGGAATCCATCAGGGGAACAGCCTTCATGAAGGATGGCAGAGTGTTCACCACCCCGCCAAGAGAACTGATACAGGATCTTGATCAGCTTCCCATGCCAGCCTGGCAGCTTTACGATCTTCGCTACTACCGTTCTCCCCACATAGCCTCAAGAAAAAATCCGGTTGGGTACATGGAAACGAACCGTGGATGCAATCACCACTGCACCTACTGCAGCCAGAACATTTTCGGGCACAGTGTACGGGAGAAGAGCCCGAAAAGGGTAGTTGACGAGATGTTCCGCATGCTGGAGCTGGGGTTTAATGACATACACATCAAGGACAACAACTTCACCGCGGACATCGAACGGGCCAAGCGTGTCTGCAGGCTGCTTATCCAGAGGGACTTCCCTGCGCCATGGGCTCTGCCCACCGGAGTAAACGTACACGACGTGGACATGGAGTTCTTCCAGCTTGCAAGCAAAGCGGGCTGCTACCAGGTTGCCTTTGGAATTGAAAGCGCGGTGCCCGAGGTTCTTCTGAACGTTGGGAAAAGGCAGGATACGGAGCTTATGAGGAAAGCGGTGAACATGGCCCATGAAGCGGGTATCGAAACCGTGGGTTTCTTCATGATCGGCCTTCCCGGTGATACCGAAGACACCATCAGGCAGACAATGGAGTTCGCCTGCAGCATTCCACTTACATACGCCAAGGCTTCAATGACCCTTCCCTTTCCCTCCAGCGCTCTGTTCCGCCAGATAGACAGAGAGGGCAGGATCAAATCGAAGAACTGGGACATCTACAATTTTCACTGCACCACAGAGGTATGGGAGCATGAGAATCTCTCCTGGGATACCATAAGGAAATACTACGGGATGTTTCACAGGAAGTTCTACTTCAGGCCTTCCTATATCTGGAATAGATTCCTTCATGACCTGCGTAACGGTCATCTCTGGGATGACGTCAAGGCAGTTCTCACCAACAACTGGGGTGACTGATAAGTGAAAAGAATGCTTCCTGCGCTGCTCCTGGTCGTTATCGCCGGTTTTGCCGCCCTGAAACTGTTCCCGAGAATATCCATGACTCAGGTAACGGTTATTACCATTCCCGGAGGCGCAGACCTTTTCATCAATGGTCTGCCTGTGGGGGAATCCCCAGCTGTAAGGCTGGTTCCCGGGGATGGAGTTCACATTGCGGCATCCCGCCAGGGCTTTTTCCCTGCTGATACACTTCTTCAGTCCATACCGGACACCGTACTTCTCCAGCTTACGGAGGGAGCTCTGCTCGTGGTGAATACCATTCCCGCCGGATGCAGGGTGCAGGCGGGTAATTTTCAGGGAGAAGCCCCATGCTCGCTGGTGGTCTTCCCCGGGAATCCCATCGAGGTGACAGCTCTGGGAGATATGGGCATAGCGGTGACAAGAACCGTTAACATACTTTCTCCGGGCTTGAGGATTCTCAACATAACCGTACCATGGAAGTTCAGCGATTCCCTTTTCAACATGGACTACGTGATCATTCCCCGTGAACTTATGCCCTTTGCAATGGGTCCAATGACAGTGGGGTGCAATGAAGTTACTGCCCTGGTCTTCTCGGAGTTCATGAACTCCATGGATCCTGATATCATCCGTGATTCCTCCACATTGAGGGGACGGACCCTTTTGCTTGACAGCATTATGAGAAGCAACTGGAACGGCCCCATATCCTTCAATGAAGATACAACGGCATATGCTCCCCTTCCGGGATTCGAACAGCATCCGGTTACCGGAGTTACCCACCTGGGAGCAGTGTGGTTCTGTGAATGGCTCACCGAGAATTCATCCAGCGGTCTTGTCTTCAGGCTTCCCGACAGAGAGGAATGGGCTTGCCTTGCAGCCCCGGGGGAAAACCTTCCCTATAATCACTCAGACAGAAGCGAGACCATACTCACCAGGAATCACACCATAGATGACGGCTGGAGCAGAACCGCTCCTTCCGGGGCAATGGGATACAGTGAATGGGGCCTGGGCAACATGCAGGGCAATGTTTGGGAGTGGCTCTCCGAACCGGGCTGTGCTTCAGGCGGCAGCTGGCTTTCAAGCACTGCGGACTGTTCATCCGAATCCGTTATCAGACTGGATCCGGATCTGGGCTATCCCTTTACCGGTTTCAGGGTTGTGGCAACGGGAACACCCGAAAATATTATTCAGGAAGATCCTAACCAGACTGAGAGGGAAGAATGAACAGGACCATACCCGGCGGACCATTGAATCCCAGCCCCGAACTTGTAAGTATTCCTGAAATGATACACCGCACAGCCAGCAGACTTCCGGACAGAATTGCGGTAAGGGAGCCGGCGGAACTTGGTAAATTCAGATCAGTCAACTACACACAGCTCTCGAATAATATGGACTGGCTTGCCAGAGGCATACTGGAGTTGCAGAGCAAGCCTGTTGCGGGAATTGTGGGCAAAAACAGCATATCCTGGTACACTGCTTATCTTGCCGTTCACAGGGCAGGGGGGATAGTGGTTCCCATGGATCCCGCCCTTCCCGAGGCGGACATGCATACCATTCTTCACTACTCCGGAGCAAACATTCTTTTTCATGATTCTGACTTCGATGGCTGGTTCGATGTGCTGAAGGATATAACCCGGATCACGATGAATTCCGGTTTCAAGGACACACAGACAAGCTTCAGCACCGTTCTTAGAAAGGGAAGACTGAGCAAGATAGAGCTACCATCCTCCTATGATACTGACAAACCGGCGGTTATCAGCTACACTTCAGGAACCACAGGTCTTGCCAAGGGTGTGGTCCATTCGCAGAACACCATTCTTTCAGATCTGAGACAGACGGTGAATTTCATCGAACTGGATGAAAATGATGTTTTCCTGAGTGTTTTACCGGTACATCACATGTACGAAGGCACCTGCGGTTTTCTGCTGCCTCTTTCCATGGGTGCGGAGATCGCCATTGCCCACGGTCTTCGCTACGTGGTGGATGATCTTGTGGCTACTCAAGCTTCGGTTCTCATTGCAGTTCCACTCCTCTGGGAAGCAATGTACAGAAGGATCATGGAAACCATCAGAACCGCTCCTATGGGGGGTGTAAAGCTGGGTTTCGGAATGGCGGTATCAAAGGCCTCAGAGCGATTGGGGATGAAGGGTGTCAGAAAAAAGCTATTCGGGAAGGTGCATGATCGCTTCGGAGGGAATCTGAGGCTTCTTATATCAGGCGGAGCAGGTATCGATCCCATGGTAATAGAGGGTTTCGAGAAGTTAGGTTTCAAAATTCTTCAGGGATACGGGCTTACGGAAACTGCTCCCATCATTGCCGCAAACCGACCCGGGGCTAACAGGTATGGAAGTGTGGGTCCGGTATATCCCGAGATGGAATGGAGGATCGACGAACCTGACAGTTACGGCGTGGGGGAGATCGTGGTTAAAGGCCCCAATGTGATGCTTGGTTACTATGGCAATCCTGAAGCCACCGCGGAGGTACTCTCCGAGGACGGGTGGTTCAAAACAGGGGATTTCGGCTACGTGGACGATGACGGTTTTCTTTTCATCACAGGAAGGAAGAAAAACCTGATAATCGCCAAGAACGGCAAGAACGTATATCCTGAGGAGATCGAAACCCGGCTGAACAGATTCAGGCATGTGAAGGAATGCATAGTATTCGGCAGGAAATCGGAAACCAAGGGGGAGGAGATCTGTGCTCTTGTTGTTCCGGACAGAGATCTTCTCATAGCCGAGGCGGACAGCCAGCACCGGAAAATAACCAGGGAAGATGAGATAAAAGCGATCAGAGACACGGTAAAAAACTACAATGCAACCGCCGAGATTTACAAAAGAATAGCAGGCTTCATTATTTCCGACGACGAACTGCCCAAGACCACCACCAGGAAGATCAAGAGGCAGGCCGCTCTTAAAGAGGCGGGAATCTCCCCGGGCGAGTTTTTCAAGCCATGACTGTCTGATGGCCGGACGAAGGACTAACAGCCTATACATGTTTGCCGGTCAGGTTTTCGGAAAAGCCGGTCTGTTTTTCTCCATGATGATCTATTCGAGGATTCTGGAAGACGGCGCTTTCGGTGAACTCCTTCTTTCAGTTTCCATAGGTTTCATCGTCTCTTTCATCAGCGACATGGGTTCCACGATGCTGGTAACCCGCAGGCTTTCCACGGGAGCTTCGCAGAACCGTATGGTAAACACAGCCCTTCTGCTTAGAACTGCGTTGTCTGCAGCGGCTCTTCTCTCCGTTTTTGCCACTGTATCCCTTGCCGGTTACTCGTCGAGACAGATCCTTCTTGTGACTCTGGTTTCTTGGGGATTTATCATGGACGGATTCCTTGAGAGTGCATACGCTGTTTTCAGGGCCCGTGAAGATATGCTTTTCGAGGGTATTTCCAGAACCCTGCAGGGGTTAACGTGCGCAGGCATGGCCCTTTTTGCGCTGTTCACGGATAAGGGTGCCGTATTTGCCGGGATATCTTACGCGGTAAGGGTATTCCCCTCACTGCTGTTCGCCGGAACGGTACTGAGATACCGGATGAAATACAAGCCTTTATCCGCAGGGATAAGTTTAAGGGATGTCACTTCGCTGTTCATGGCTGCTTTGCCTCTGGGAATATCAGGGATGCTTATTGCCACGGGTCTTAGACTGGACGGTGTATTCATCAAGGAATTCGCCGGAGATGCTGCCATAGCGGCCTATCAGCAGTCGGTCAAGCTTTTTGAGACCCTCGTTCTCATAGTTACGCCCACCCTTGTGCCGGGTGCTCTGTTCCCCGCCCTCTGTCTGGCTGTTCAGAAGGGCTGGGGAGAAGCGAGAATGCGTCTCGCATGGATGACGGAGCTTTTTCTCGTGATTGCCTTTCTGCTGATAATCCCTCTCTGGTCAGGATGGGAGTTCATACTGGGCACAATATGGGGAGGCGGCTTCCTCCGTGGTGTTTCACCCGGGGACGTGCGTGCTTCCTACAGAATTCTTCTTCTGACACTTCCGGTCATCTACATGTTTCATATGTTTCTGGTCACAGTTATTGCCGCGGAGAGGCAGAGAAGGATCATTCCGGCAATTGCCGTTTCACTGTCAGTTGAGGTGGCGCTTTTTCTCGTTCTCGTACCCATGATGGGAATACCGGGAGCAGCTGCAGCTCATTTTGTGTTTTTACTGATTTCCGCCGTCTGGATGGCCTGGGATTTACACTTTCACTTTGGAGCCACAGGTTTTCTGCACGGAGCTGTTCGCCCGATTGCTTCCTTTATACCTGCTTTAGCAGTTATAATTGCTGCACCATTTGGCAGGATCCTCAACTGTGCGGCTGCACTGGCAGTTTTCGCGGCCATATGGATTCCTTCAGGGGGTCTGAAAATGCTTCCCGGCAGGAGAAGCTCATAAAGGGCTGTTCTGTGTAAACTGTGACAAGACTGTGACAGAGGGAACTGAATAGGCTATCTTTCCTGTTCCTGACAAGGAGGATTCCATGAGGATTGCCCTGGTGTATCCGAGATTCAAATGGTATGAGTATAACGGGCTGGCAGAGCCCCTGGGCGTTCTTTACCTTGTAAGTTCCCTCAGGGAAGCAGGGCACGAACCTGTATACATGGACTACTCGTTCTGTGAAAAGATCACGGATCTGGATGAACTTGCAGCCGGATGCGATATCGTCGCAGTCGCCATATCCGCAGCGGCTAAGCTGGACAGGGCATCAGTGGTGACCGCACATCTGAAGAAGGTGGTACCCGGAGCTCTTTTCGTGGTCGGCGGCGCCTATCCCAGCATATTTCCGGAGAAGGCCATTCAGGATACCGGTGCTTCATGTGCTCTGCTGGGTGAAGCCGAAGAGTCCATAGTCGAACTTGCCGACACCATTCAGCGGGGTATGGATCACACCGGCGTCAGAAACCTGGTGGTACAAAATGAAGACGGCAGCTTCAGGGAAAATCCAAGAAGACCGGTGAACATGAATCTTGATTCCATTCCCTTTCCCGCCAGAGATGTGGTGGACTACCAAAGCTACCTCGATGAAGGGATGGCGGAGTTCGGTATGGTTACCACCAGGGGATGTCCCTTCCACTGCATCTACTGCAAACCCAGCACTGACCTGATTTACGGCGGGGGCATAAGGTACCGCTCTGCCTCTAACGTGGTGGAGGAGATATTTGAACTGGCAGAGCTGAGAAAAACCCGGTGCATAAGAATATTCTTCAAGGACGATACCATCACCATGCACCCTGTTAAATGGTTCGAAGAGTTCCGCGACGGGCTCAGGGAAAAGGAGATAGTACTAGAGTGGCATTGCAACAGCCGTGTGGACACGGTGACTGAAGACAAAGTCAGGGTAATGAAAGAGAGCGGATGCCACTGCATTTCCTTCGGAGTGGAGAGCGGAAGCCAGAAGATCCTGGACTTCTATAAAAAGGGGACCACCCCTCAGCAGGCGGTGGACGCATTTGACTGGTGTCACAAATACGGCGTGGAGGCCACTGCCAATCTCATGATCGGATTTCCCCTGGAAACCGACGATGACATCAGAATGACCTATGAACTTCTGAAAAAACTGAAGCCCGACGACATCATCGTTTACTTTTCCACCGCCATACCCGGCAGGTACATTCACGAATGGGCAGTGGAAAACGGCTATCTGTCATCGGATACCAATCCGGAACTCCTGGATCCCGCACGAAACAGGGCACATGAGGTAATGAACATGCGGCTCCCTTTCATCTCCGTGGAGGAAGTGATAAACTGGAAGCATAAAATCGAGAGATACAGAAGCTTCAGGAAGGTTACGAGTTTCTCCAATATACGAAGGTGGGCAGGGGAACTCATTTCCCAGCCGGGCATTGCTCTGGGAAAGGCCGGCAGGGTACTCCGGGGGTTCAGGGGTCAGGGCGACTAGACCCTTCCACTTACAGTTTTAATCAAACTATTGTATACTTCAGCTTATGTAGCCCCTACATGTGGCAATTGGAGAGTATTGCACGCTGATGCCACATCATATGGGGCAGAGAGTTTAACGACGATCAAGATATGGTGGTACTATGGGTGGAAACACCACGGTGAAATACGACGAAAGTAAAATAAAGACCCTCAGTTCCATAGAGCACATCCGGCTGAGAACAGGAATGTATATCGGCAGGCTGGGCGACGGATCCAACATCGATGACGGTATCTACGTTCTGCTGAAAGAGGTCATAGATAATTCCATCGATGAGTTCATAATGGGCCACGGCAAAAGAATAAGGGTCAAGCTGAACGGCAACTGCTGTTCGGTTCGTGACTATGGAAGGGGCATTCCCCTGGGGAAGCTCCTGGAGTGTGTCTCACAGATAAACACAGGTGCCAAGTACAACACGGACGTTTTCATGTTCAGCGTAGGACTGAACGGAGTGGGAACCAAAGCGGTGAATGCCCTTTCAGAACACTTCATGGTCTGTTCTCACAGGGAGGGGAAGTGCAGGAAACTTGTGTTCAGCAAGGGAGAACTGGTGGAAGACCGATCCTCCGACACTTCCGAGCGCAACGGCACTTATGTGGAGTTCGTTCCGGACAGAGAGATATTCGACGGCTATACCTTCCGCGACGACTTCATAGAGAGAAGACTCCAGCACTACGCATTCCTCAATTCAGGACTGAAAATTCAGTACAATGACAGTATCTATCAATCGGATAACGGGCTTAAGGACCTTCTTGAGCATGAAGCCGGGGAAGAGTCCATTTATCCCGTTGTATACCACAGGGAAAAGACACTTGAGTTCGCATTCACCCATACTTCAGCCTACGGAGAGAGATACCTCTCCTTCGCCAACGGTCAGTACACCAGCGCAGGAGGTTCCCATCTCTCTGCTTTCAAGGAGGGGATTCTCAAAGGGGTGAATGCATACAGCTCAGAGAAGTTCACCGGAGACGACGTCCGCGACGGAATAGCCGCTGCAATTTCCATCAAACTCAAAGATCCCGTATTCGAGAGTCAGACAAAGAATAAACTTGGCAACAGTGACATACGCCGTGACATAGTGGCGAAGGTCCAGAGCGAAATAGAGCAGATGCTCCACCGTGACACATCCCTGGCCGATCAGATAATCAACAAGGTCAGGGCGAATCAGAAGCTGCGGACGGAACTGCTGACTGTTAAGAAAAAAGCAAGAGCCAGGGCGAAGCAGACGGCAATAAGAATTCCCAAGCTGAAGGACTGCAAGATTCACCTGGGCAACGGTCATGAGCGGGAGGAGGAAAGCTCCATCTTCCTCACCGAGGGTCTCAGTGCGGCGGGTAGCCTCGTGGCATCCAGGGATGTTTACACCCAGGCGGTCTATGCCCTCAAGGGTAAGCCCCTTAACGTTTACTCCCACCGCAGGGATACTGTGTACAAGAACGAAGAGATCTACAACATAATGCGGGCTCTGAACATTGAAGGCGGTGTGGAGGGGCTTCGTTACAACAAGGTCATCCTTGCCACAGATGCCGATGTGGACGGCCTTCACATAAGGAATCTCCTAATGACCCTCTTTCTTCACTTCTTCGAAGACCTGGTGCTGGATGGCCATCTCTTCATTCTGGAGACTCCGCTTTTCAGGGTAAGGAACAAGAAGGAAACCATCTACTGCTATACGGAAACCGAGAAAACCGACGCCGAAGCAAAACTGGGGAAAAAAGCCGAAGTAACAAGGTTCAAGGGTCTGGGCGAGATAAGCCCCAAAGAGTTCGGCCAGTTCATAGGAAAGGACATCAGACTGTTGAAGGTGGGAATAGACCGGCTGGGTGACGTTTCTGACATGCTCGGGTTCTATATGGGCAAGAACACCCCCACCCGCAGGGATTACATAATGGAGAATCTCCGATGACCGGCCTCAGAAAACTCTACGAAGAGAACTTCCTGGATTTTGCCTCTTATGTGATAAAAGAGAGGGCAATACCAGATGCGGCAGACGGGTTGAAGCCGGTTCAGAGGAGAATCCTCTGGTCCCTCTTCGAAATGGACGACGGCAGGTTCAACAAGGTCGCCAACGTGATCGGTCATACCATGAAGTATCATCCCCACGGAGACCAATCCATTGGCGCGGCCCTTGTTTCACTTGCAAACAGAAGCTACTTCATCGAACGGCAGGGCAACTTCGGTAATATTCTCACGGGAGACGAGGCCTCTGCTCCCAGGTACATAGAGTGCCGTCTTACCCAGCTTGCCAGAGACGTGCTCTATAACAACGACATAACCGATTTCGACATGAGTTACGACGGCAGGAACAAAGAACCGCTTCTTTTCCCGGCAAAGGTTCCTGTGGTGCTTCTTCTTGGAGCAGAGGGCATTGCCGTGGGAATGTCCACCAAAATACTGCCTCACAATTTCAACGAAGTGATAAGGGCCCAGATCTCAGCGCTTAAGGGTGAAGATTTCACACTGTTCCCCGATTTTGCCCAGGGGGGAGCGGTGGATGTTTCAGGTTACGAAGACGGCTCCGGCAGAATCAAGTGCAGAGCAAGAGTGGAGCGCAGGGGAAACAAGAAGGTTGCCATTACACAGATCCCCTTCGGAACCACCACCGAAACCATTATCGCCTCCATAGAGAACGCAGCCAAAAAAGGCAGACTGAAGATCTCCAGCATTGACGATTACACCACTGACAAAGTCGAGATAGAGGTAACCGTCGCCAGGGGTGTCTCCGCGGATGAAACCATTCAGAGGCTCTACGCAAGCACCGACTGTGAAGTGGTCCACACCGCGAATATGATGGTGATCATGGACGGGGCCCCTGTGGAAACAACCGTTTCCGATCTCATACGCTATTCAGCCGATTCTCTGAAGAAGATATTAAGAAGGGAACTCCAGCTGGAGATACAGGGGCTGAACGACAAACTCCACTGGATGACCCTGGAACAGCTGTTCATCGAGAACAGGCTCTACAAGAGAATAGAGGAGAGTCCAACCCTGGAAAAGGTAAGGGAAGAGGTTTTCCAGGGCCTTGCGCCGTTCCTGGAGGATTATGAAAGGGAAGTAACCGGCGAAGACGTGGACAGGCTTCTCTCGCTTAAGATCCGCAGAATAAGCAGGTTCGACATCGAATCCCACAGGAAAGAAATGGGAGAGATCAAGGCCGCCATCAAAGTTGCGAAAAAACGGCTCAGGGAACTCACTGCCTATGCAATTGAGATTCTCAATGAATTCCTTTCGAAGTACGGCAAGGCCTACCCCAGGCTTTCCTCGATCGAAGAGTTTACCGATATAGACAAGCGTGAGGTTGCCATTGCCAATCTCAAGCTGGGGTTCGAAAGCGATACGGGTTTCATAGGCACTTCCGTGAAGGGGGACATCACCTGGAACGTATCGGAACTTGACAGGATCCTCTACTTCCTTGCAGACGGCACCTATACCGTGATTCCCATGCAGGAGAAGCACATGATAACCGGAAAGGTTCTCTGGTGCGGTCCCTGTGACAGAGAGCAGGTATTCAGCTGTGTCTACAGGGACAGAAAAGACAGGATCGCCTACATAAAGAGATTTCCCATCGGCGGATACATCCTTGAGAGGGAGTACAGGTTCGTTCCCGAGAACAGTGAGATCCTGGTCTTCCTGGACCGTGAGAAAGTCATTCTCGATTACTGGTTCGAACGAACGAAGAGAATGAAGACCAGAAAGGGTGAAACCAGTCTTCAGGAGATTTCCGTGAAGGGAGTCAAGGCCAAAGGGGTACAGCTCTGCGGCAAGAAGGTGGTCTCTACCCTGAAAGCCATCGAGATCCATAGCGAGCCAGACGAGCCCGATGAAACAGAGACAGAAGCTGAGCCTGAGCAGTACAGCACTGAAGAAAAGAAGGACCCTGAGCCTTCAGCACCCAGGAAAACCATCGATGAGATAGACGCCGAGGCTGAGGTACTGAGGAACAGGATGAGTTCAATACTCAAAAAATTCGACGGAGACACCCCCGACCTTTTTGGAGACGATGAGTAGCATAAGGAATTCCGCTAAGGCCATTATCATTCACGACGGGGAACTCCTTGCCATAAAGAACCGCTCCCTGGGTATGGACTGGTACATACTACCGGGCGGCGGCCAGCGACATGGTGAGACGCTCACACAGGCACTTAAAAGAGAGTGTATGGAGGAGGCATCCATACAGGTCATTCCGGGGGATATTCTATTCGTAAGGGACTATATCTCGGCGAACCACGAGTTTGCAGAAGAAGACGGCGATGCTCATCAGGTGGAATTCATGTTCAGGTGTGTCATCAAGGGCGGTTATGAACCGAAGAACGGTGACATTACCGACCAGTGGCAGATCGGAGTGGTCTGGATCCCCCTTGAGAGAATAGATGAATACGCTCTTTATCCGAAGCAGCTCAAAGAGCTTCTGAAAAACGGAATACCCGAGAACTACCCGATCTACCTTGGAGACATAAACTGAGGAGAATCATGGAATGCAGGAAAGAACAGAACCTCTCAAGATGTAGCTGCACGTACGATCCCTGTTCCAGAAAAGGACTGTGCTGTGAATGCATCTCTTATCACCTGAAGATGAGAGAACTTCCAGGGTGCTGCTTCCCCCGCGATGCAGAGAAAACCTGGGACAGGTCCTTCGAGCACTTTGCGAAGCTGGTTAGTCAGGGCAAATGCTAATCAACCACAACATGTGACTGGAAGAGCCTTCTGTAGTCCGCCCACTTCCCATGATCCCAGTTAAGACTTCCATCAAGACATTCTGCCGCCGCCATTCCCATTTCTATGGTATGATGGGTGTTGTCGTGAACGAAAAGCCCCTGTCTTCCCAGAGAAACTGTTCCATGAAGGGTTTCCAGCCATTTTTCCACCACCAGGAGGTTTTTCTCGAAGGCAAGGTCGTAAACCGGATAAACGGTTTTGTTCCTGCGCAGCACGCTGCTCAGAATATCAGGCTGGGGAAGATCGGTGGTACTCAGTTCTTCCAGAACCTTCTCTACAAGTTCTTCTCTCCCCATCCTCCACAATTCATCGCCCTCGGTGCAGGGGATCTCGAAGCAGAGGCCGGTTCTGTTCTCCGGAGAAGAAGCCATGCTGTAGTTCTTCGGTTCGGAAAGTCTGGAAAAACACAGGTCTTTCTCCGGGAAGTAATGGGCATCGTATTCGCTGTAACTTGAACCTGACAACTCCAGATACAGGAAGACCATCGCCCTGAAGGAAAGGTTTCCGGCGGCCTTCAGCACAGCTTCGGGAACATCCGGGAGAATGGATTTCACCAGGCGGTTCACGGGAATGGTACTGAGAATGAAGTCGCTGTGGATCACAGTGCCGTCTGAAAGTATGACACTGCCCGGTATATCCCCCGGAGGAACCACCGAAACCACCTCAGTGGAGAGTATAACTCTTGCCCCCATGTCAGTGAGTCTGGATGAGACTTTTTCCGCTATTTCCCCGAAACCCCCGGATGGATAGTAGAAATAACCGCCGCTGACTTTTCTTCCAAGCAGTGACGAAAGAACCTTTGCCGCCATTTTCCCCATGCTGTCCGACGCGATCCTTTTTTTCGCCTGGACAGGAGAAAGTTTCTCAGGGGGAAGGCCCCAGAGCTTTTCCGCATAGGGGAAGTAGAAATAGTTGCTTATGGTTTTACCAAGCCCCTTCAGAAGGGTTTCATGGAAGGTGCTGCCCTTCGAGCCTTTTCTGAAGAAACCTGTCAGCATGTCCCGGGCTGCACCTGCTGAAAAGGCAACAGGAAGTTTCAAAAGAAGTTCGAAAGGTTTCAGAGGGAAGGAGAGAAACCGATGGAGAAGCCATATTCTCCCGTGCCGGGGTCTTCTGAGAAGGTCATCTCCCAGAATGTCACGCATTTTTTCAAGGATCGCCGGTGAAGTTGCCGGGTGAAGCCTGTGACTTCCGTAGTCGAACCTGAGGCCTCTGTATGTGAAACTTGCGGTAATGCCTCCGGGCTCACTCTCCTTCTCTATCAAGGTGATGTGAAGGTCAGGGTGTTTCTCGGCCAGGGTGAGTGCGGCGAACAGACCTGCGGGACCCGCTCCCAGTATGGTTACACTTTTCCCTGTCATCGCCGGGTGCCCTGTTTAACTGAAGATCTGTAGCCGGTGGAATCTATGTACATCTCATGCCAGATCATGTAATTCATGATACCCCAGAGAACCCTCCCGTTGTCCGCCTGAACCGTGTCGTGATCTCTCCACAGGCGGGTTATGCTCTCCGGGTTGAAAAGACCCGTTGCGGACAGCCTTTCCGGTCTGAGGTATTCCATCGTGATCTCTCTCAGTTCATTTCTCATCCATCTGGAATAGGGCATTTCAAGGCCCACCTTCTTCTTGTTGACGATAATATCGGGAAGAATACCCTGCATGGATCTGCGAAGAAGAGCCTTCTTTTTCATGCCGGGCAGTTTGTGGCGGCTTGGAACGGAAGCCAGGTACCGGAACAGCTCCATGTCTGTAAAGGGGACCCTCGCCTCGATGGAATGAGCCATGGTCATTCTGTCATTTTTTATCATCAGATCGTTCGGAAGATGGCAGCTGGAGTCTATGCAGAGCAGTCTGTTCAACCCCGGTTCAGCTTTGCAGCTGTTGTAAATTCCTGTGTAAAGATCAGTCGGGAAGTTGATGTTCCCCAGTTTTTCAGGTTCCCTGAGTACCTCGCTCCTTGCGTCCGCCGAAAGAACAGCCCTCCAGAAGAAGTGTGACTCCGGTATCCCAAGCTCTGCTCCCGCCACAAACCTCTTTGCCATGAATTCAAGACTGAGTTTCCCGTGTGACACCGGCAGAAGGTTCACCAGGGGACGAACTACTCCGGTTCTGAGAAAAACGGGAACTCTCCTGTACAGCTGCCTTGCCCGGTAAGCCGCGTGGGTATCGTACCCTGCGTATACCTCATCGCCTCCCTCCCCTGAAAGGAGAACGGTAACATGTTCCGAAGCTTTTTCCGAAAGCAGCCAGGTTGGAATTGCCGAACCGTCTCCATAGGGTTCGTCGATATGCGCAAGATACACGGGAAGAAGGTCTTTCACCTTTTCAGGCGTGACCCTTATGGTGTGGTGCCGGGTGCGGAATTTCTCCGCAACGATCTTTGCATAGTCCGATTCGTCGAAATCCCTGTGATCGAAGGACAGGGAAAAGGTGTGGAAACCTGTTTCGCCGCGACTTCGGGCCATAAGGGCCGTCATGGAGCTTGAGTCCATGCCCCCTGAAAGCATCACGCCCACCGGAACATCCGCAATAAGACTTCGCTGAATGGAGTTTTCAAGGATCTCAAGGCTGTCTCTCCAGGCATCTTCGAAGGAGATGGACCTGTCCTCGGTGTACTCCATTTCGAAGAATCGCCACTTTTTCTCCACACCCCTCTCCGGTGACACCACAATGGCAGTTCCAGGTGCCAGTTCGTGGATCCCCTGGAATGCTGTAAGGGTGTCCGGGACATAATTGAATGCCAGGAAACCGTTAAGTGCCTCCAGGGAAGGTTTCCTCTCCACTCCCGGGACTTCCAGAAGGCTTTTTATCTCAGAGGCAAACCAGAACCCATGTTCAGTTTCCGTGTAGAAAAGCGGTTTGACCCCGAAGGGATCCCTGGCGAGAAGAAGTTTTCTGCTTCTGCTGTTCCACAGGGCAATTGCGTACATTCCATTGAGATGGGTCAGAAAATCTTCTCCCAGCTCCTGAAAAAGATGCAGCAGAACTTCGGTATCCGTGGAGGATCTGAATGAGTGACGGTCATCCAGCCTGTACCTGCTTCGGAGTTCCCGGTAGTTGTAAACCTCTCCGTTGTATGCTATCCAGCAGGTACCGTCCTCGTTACCCATGGGTTGTGAACCATTGGCGGAAAGATCTATTACGCTGAGTCTTCTGTGAACCAGACCGCAGGGTCCTTCGGCAAAGAGGCCGTGATCATCAGGTCCCCTGTGCTGAAGAACCTCTCCCATCCTTTCAAGCACATCTCTGCGGTGAACCCCGTTCGGATCGAAGAGGATCCCCCCTGCAAAACCGCACATCTGTCAGATTCTCCCGTCGATGATGCTTTCCAGAGATGAATTCTGCCGCGCAAGGGCTTCAGCTACCATTCCCACAAGAACGATCATCAGAGATGATATGAAAAGGGTAACGGCGGTTGCAGATACCACAGGAAGCAGAAGCATGCTCGTTCCCGTGCTGTTGGCTATCATCAGGGAAATGTAGATGTCATGGGCCAGTTTGATCATGCCCAGGAAAAAGCAGAACATGGATACCGGCAGAAAAACCCTCATGGGCTTGAAAAAAACCGATAGTTTCAGAACGAGATTCAGAAAACCGAAAAAATCACTGTAGCATATCTTTGACTTTCCCGTGCGTTTGAAGTAATTGATGCTTACGAACTCCACCGGAAAATTATCACACATTGAAGCCACTGTGATCGTCGAGGTAAATGAAAATCCGTTGGGGTAAAGATGAAAATACCTCAGCGCCAGTTTTCTGGTAAACACCCTCAGACCGGAGTTAAGGTCTGGGATGGGTTTCTGAACGATGTAGGCTGCAAGAAACCGCAGGAAGCGTTTGAAGGGGCGTCTGATCAATGGTATGCTCACATTCTGCCCGTCCCTGGAGCCCACCACCATGGAAGCCTTTGTTTCTTCCATTTTCGCCAGAAGAACCGGGATCATCCCAACGGGATATGTTCCATCGGCATCGGTGATCGCAATTATCTCTCCCGAGGCTGCTCTGATCCCTGTTTTCAGTGAAGCTCCGTAACCTGAATTCACAGGATGCCTGATAACCCTTGATCCAGCTGATTCCGCCAGTTCGGCAGTACCATCGGCGGAGCCGTCGTCAACAACGATTATCTCGTATTTCTTTCCGGAATTATCCATGGTCTGCCTGATGGAAGAAATGGTTTCCTGTATTGATTCCTTCTCGTTAAAAGACGGGATAATGACACTAACTTGGCACATTTTCCTCCATACCTTATGATTCGGTTCAACCAAAATAATCGCCTGGAAGGGCGTCTGCGGGGTAGATGAATATTACTCATTGGATGAAGCATCGCAATGCAGGAAAAGTCCTGATTCAAATAGTATCCGGAGTTCTGGGCATCAGTGTTCTCTGGTATTTTTTCTCGAGAATGGGTTCAGGTTTATTCTTCCAGAATCTCAGCCTTCTCAATGCGTGGATAATCGCACCCCTCGTTGCGGTATACTCGATTTCATGGGTTTTCCGGGGATTCCGTCTGAAGATGGTACTTGAACTCCACGGGAAGAAAGCCGGGTTGTTCAGGGCTATCGGCATGGAGTTCATGGCGGATCTGCCCAATCAGTTCCTTCCTGCCAAACTTGGCGATTCCGTGAAGATAGCATACATGCATAAGTCCGGCATAATCAACTACAAAGAAGGAACATTTGCAGCCTTCACAGTGAGATTCATGGATCTCGGGGCGGTGGTTCTTCTCACACTGCTCAGTTCCATATTCGTCTCTTCTTCCATAACGGAGCAGTATCGATCCTACATACTGGCTGTTCTTGCCATTGCCGGGATCTTGATGATTTCCGGCTGGATATTTCTTTTTAAGAACAGTTTTGCTGTCTCTTTTCTCAGGGGACCCCTTGCCAGATTCCGGGTTTCGGCATCTGAGTTCGCAAACAGGATAAGACAGAACCCGGGGGGTTTTTTCAGGGTATTGATCGTTTCGGTTCTGGTCTGGGTTTTTGACATAATGACCCTTCTGATCTTCATAACGTCCATGGGAGTGAAACTTACCATTGCCGAAACTGCATTCGTGATGCTTCTTTCAACGGTTGCCAAACTGGTTCCTGTTACCCCTAACGGGCTGGGCGTTTATGAGGGTACAATGGTGCTGATCCTCACGGGAATGAGCATAAACGAAAGCACGGCCTTTACGATAGCCCTTCTGGACCACGGTTTCATGAACGCATACTCCCTGCTTCTTTCACTGGTATCCATATATCTGCTTGGACTTGGATTGGGAGGGGTAAAAAAACTGATCGAAGACCGCTAATCCAGGTGTTGTCTGAAATCACCGTGCAGAATGAACATCTCGAACCAGATGATGAAATTCAGTATGCACCAAAGAACCCTTCCATTATCTCTTTTGTGAGCCAGATGATCTTCCCACAAATTCTTGACATATTCATGGCAGATCACCCCGGTTCTCTCAACCCTTTCTCTGGTGAAGTAATCCCTCCCAAGTTCGATAAGGTCGCTGGAAAACCATTTCGAGTAGGGCAGCTCTATGCCGAAATTCTGCCGCCTGCGCACTTTCGGAGGAAGAACCCTGGCCATGGCCTTTTTCTCGATGTACCTTCTTGTAAAACCCCTTATTTTGAAACGTGAGGGTATGGTGGTGAAGAATTCCACCGCTTTCCTGTCCATGAAGGGAAATCTTGCTTCTACTGAATTTGCCATGAACATTCTGTCGTTCTTCTGCATCAGGTCTCCGATGAAGAAGCACTTCATGTCGATATGGGACAGTCTGTCCAGTTCGGATGGATAGTTCAGGGAGTCGAATAATTCCCGGAAGATGGTTTCCGACACCGGAAGCTCGGAAGACCATGGCATCATTTGAAGCTTTTCCTGCTCATCCAGAACGTGCCGGTAATAAAGGTGCGCATACGGGGGTGACATCTCGGCGCCGGTGGTGAACCTCTTGGCCAGGAATTCGAAGCTGAGCTTGCTGTGAGATACCGGCAGCGCAGCCGCCGCTGCCCTGTTGAACCTTCTGAGGAACCGGGGCACGTACTTTCTGTAGTATCTGGAAACATGGTTGGCCATGTGAGTTTCATAGGCATTGGTGACCTCGTCGCCGCCTTCCCCTGAGAGAAGTACTTTCACGTATTTCCGGGCTTCTCCCGAGAGAAGCATGAAGGGGATTGCCGAACCGTCGCCTATGGGTTCATCCATGTATGCCATCTGTCTGAAGAGATTCCCGGTAACGTCTTCGTGGTTAACCGTTATCTCATGGTGGATGGAACCTGCATATTCAGCCATTATTCTCTGGTAGGGAGATTCGTCGAAGCTTCTCTCATTTATGCGAAGGGAGAACGAGTGCAGTTCGCTCCCCTTGCCCAGCACCCTGGAGAGGCCAAGTATGGAACTGCTGTCCAGACCTCCGGAGAGAGTTGTTCCCACGGGAGCGTCGGAAATGAGATTCCGGTCAACGGCGTTGAGAATGGCTGAGTAAAAACCCTCTTCCGCTTCATCCAATGTCATGTGGTTGTCAGGTTCGAAGTTGATTGTGTAGTACTCCCGCGGTTCCTTGAATTCACCTCCGTTCAGGTCTGTTTCTATGAGGTGCGAGCCGTCAAGTTCGTGAACTCCCTTGAAAGCGGTGAGCGTCCCCGGCACATAAGCCAGAGAGAAGTAGTGAAAAATGGCTTCCCTGTTCACTTCAGGGGTAAAGCCCGGGATCTCCATGAAAGACTTTATCTCAGATGAAAAGTACAGCCTGTCTCCAAGCGTCATCCAGAACAGCGGACGGGTTCCGTAGAAGTCCCTTACGATGTAAGCTTTCCCGGTTCTTCTGTCATAAAGAGTGAAAGCGAACATTCCCGAAAGCAGCGGCAGAAGCTCGATACCGAATTCCTCGTAAAGATGAAGAAGCACTTCGGTATCGGAAGTGGTGGTGAAGGTATACTTTTCGTCCAGTCTATACTCTTCCCTCAGTTCTCTGAAGTTGGTTATTTCACCATTGTAGGCAAGCCAGACATCTCCCGATGCACTCTTCATCGGCAGCGATGCCTTCTCTGAAAGGTCAATTATGCTCAACCTGGTATTACCCAGAAAGCATCTGTCATCGTGCAGAAAACCGGTTGAATCAGGTCCCCTGTGACGTAGAATAGAGGTCATTTTCCTGCCTGTTTCAAGGTCGGATTCCCTCAGCGGCTCTCCAAGACTTAATATTCCCGCAATTCCACACATATCTGCTCCAAAGTAGGTTTCCAAAGGCCTAATATACCCATACCGCTCTTTACAGCACCTGTACCCTTCTGTATTTTCAGGCGATTCACCACCCACCGTCCCGCGGAGGAAGATTGAAAACCATTTTTCAGAGCAGAAGACCCTTCGCCATCCTGGCTGCGGTTTTTCTGCTGGCTCTGGTACCAAGAGTGGTAATAGTCCTTGTGTCGCCTCATATGCCCTACAGGCACTGGGATGTGACCCACGACGTGGTGATTGCCCGGAATCTGGCCTCCGGGAACGGTTTTGCCAATGAGCCGGGGCACCCCACCGCATTCAGGTATCCACTTGTTCCATTCGTTCTTTCCCTGTTTTTCCGCCTGTTCGGCGAGAGATACATTCCCTTCCTGCTCTTTCAGGCTTTACTGGGATCACTGACCGCCGTAATGATATCCTTGATGGCGCTGAAAGCCTCAGGAGAGAAACTGGCTCTTCTGGCAGGGTTCCTCACCGCAGTGAATCCTGAACTTGTCTCATTTACACGGATGATGCTCACAGAAACCATTTTCGCTTTCCTTCTTGCCGCTCTTGGGATCCTTTTCATTCTTATTCTGAAGCACGGAAAAACCGGCCATTGTATAGCAGCCGGGCTGATAACCGGAGTAGCGGCGCTGTGCAGACCCGTTGCGGTTTTCTGGGCGGTTCTCATGGTACCTGTGCTTATCCGTTTCTGGAGCAGGAGGGGTATGGTCAGGAAGGGGATCGCAGCCGTTTTGATAATCGCCTCGATCTCCCTGGCGGCGGTTTCTCTCTGGATCGTGCGTAACCAGGTAACCATGGGCGCTCCGGTGTTCAACACCGCCGGGGGAGTTACCTTCTGGCTCTGGGGGCATAACGATGCGGAACCGTCGGATGAATGGACGGAGATACCCGAGGAGTACGAAGCCGCAAACAGGGCTTCGAACCTGCGGGTTTTCTTCACCACAGGGGAAGGCGACCCTGCGGACATAGTGCCGGTGTTCAACATGCAGCCCAGATATCAGGCTTTCTCGTTCCAGCAGAGAGTGGTGGACCGGCTCCGGGGTCTGGACGAGATCGAAGCAGACAGAGAATTGAATTCCATGGCCCTGGAGTACGTTTTTTCCCATCCAATTGCCACACTTCGCTATTCGCTTTCAAGCCTCTTCAAAACCTTCGCATGGACAGAAATGAACGGAAGGGTGAACATCGTGCTTGCTCTTGCAATGCCGTTTCTTCTTCTGGGGTCCTTCAGGCTTGCAGGTCGATCGGGTGAAACGGCGGCTGTTGTTCTCAGCTGTATAGTTTCCATGCTGTTGGTTCACGTGGTTTTCTATTTTGATCACAGATTCAGGGTGCCCTACCAGCCGTTTCTGATGCTCCTTGCAGCATCAGGTATCTTAAGGGCATGGGAGGGGAACTTATCCCTGAGGGAAAAACTATCTTTCTTTGGATTCATGATTCTCCCGGTTGTGGTTAATTACTTTCTTGTGTGGGGGGATACTTCCGGATAGAGAATTGGGAGACAGCTAATGAAAAGATATACAGTTTTGGTTTTTCTTTCACTTATGGCAGCAGGTTGCACAGAGCAGGCTGGATGCCGGATACCTGATACGGGAAAGAACGTTGTGCTGATAATCATAGACACCCTCAGGGCTGACCACCTTTCATGCTACGGCTACTCCAGGGAGACGTCACCTGAAATGGACAGTCTTGCCCGAAACGGAACAGTCTGGCTGAACGCCGTTTCCCAGGCGCCCTGGACTCTTCCCTCCCATGCATCCATCTGGACCGGACTTTCGGTGAAAGCCCACGGAACGAACCATATAGGAGGCATCGAAGGATTCGACATGAAACTTGACACCCGGCTTCCTTCTCTGCCTTCAGAGGTGCAGGGTTCAGGTTATCAGACCTCGGGGTTCACGAACTTCGTACTTCTTTCAGAAGAATTCGGTTTCAACATCGGTTTTGACCATTACGACTGCGAAGGCTCCGGCACCAGAACTGCGGAAGACACCTTTGACGCCTTTCTTGCCTGGCTGGATAACCAGGCAGAGGAGAAAAACTTTTTTTCAGTCATACACGTCTATGACGTACATCTGCCCTATGCTCCGGTGCCGCCCTATGACACAGCCTTTTCAGCTCAGGGACAAAGGGGAATCGACGGCTGGGAAATAGCAGATGACGGAAGAATCCTCAATCCGGATGACAGAGATCATCTTGTGAGCATGTACGACGGTGAGATTCTATATGTGGACGATCAGATTCGCAGGCTTCTTTCGGAAATGCGCAGCAGAGGGCTTGCAGAAAACACCGTTATCATCATTACATCCGATCACGGAGAGGAATTTTTCGAGCACGGCGGAGTCGGTCATGGCCATGCGCTTTTCCAGGAACAGTTGCATGTTCCTCTGATTATTTCCGGTCCCGGGATAGAGGCGGGAAAGGAAGTGTCCGACCCTGTTGCGCTTTTCGACATCATGCCCACGGTTCTGGGCATTCTGAACATTCCGGTTCCCCGGACCATAGAGGGAGCTGATATTTTATCAGGCAGCGCCGGAATAAGACCGATCCCCTCCGGAGGGGTATCGCCGGACAGGTTTTTCCTGGCAAACACCCCCCTGGAGGAATTCCAGTCATTCTCGATTCTTTATGGAACCGACAAGATAATAGCCAGCATGGGTATAGACTCTCTCACAGGCTATGATCTGGCTGCGGATCCCCTGGAATTGAATCCCGTTCTCCCCGGTTCAAGCCTTGTGGATATGGCCCTTTTTCACTGGGCAACTCCCCGGCTGGGAAATCCCGAGCCAATGGGAGAGAGGACCGAGGAGATCAACAATACCCTGAGAGATCTGGGATACATCAGATAACCCCTGCCCGCCGGCCGGTCTTCAGCTGTGAATCACCTAGAGGTTTTTCACCGCTTCCATAAGATTTCCTGCGGGATCACCTTCAACAGGTTCGAACTCTTCTCCTGTTATCATCTCGAAAAGAGTTATGTACCGCGATGAAAGCTCCACAACAAGTTCTTCCGGAGCCTCAGGAAGAACTTCGTCGTTGTAGGGGTCGCAGTTGTCCCGGAACCACAATCTCAGGAATTCCTTGTCGATGTTCTTGGGTTCCAGACCCTGGGCAAGACGCTCCTCATAGCTTTCACGAAGCCAGTATCTGGAAC
>CAZNFQ010000031.1:0-22812 GCA_964571965.1 uncultured bacterium
TCCTGGCCGAGGGGTGGAAGAAGTACGTGGCAAGATCTTTCTGGACAAAGGCGGTTTTTGCCCTTCTTGCGTTTTTCTCACTGTATTTCAATTTCCTCGGAGCAAGGCTCTATCCCCAGGAGAACGGTTTCAATACCTTTCCTGACAACATCGATTACCACCCGGAAAGACTCTGGGATATCTCTGATACCGAGCTTGTGAGGCTGCACAGATATTTCATTGATCAGAGGTTCTGAAGAGGGGCGAAGCCAGAAAGCTTCGCCCCCTGTTATTTACTCCGGGAAATTTCCTCTGGGTTTCGAGTCCGCAAGGATGTCTCCCACAATGGGCAGCAGAATTATGAGAAGCCAGCCGAAAATGAATTCCTGGCTTCGCAGGCCGAAGGATCCATAAGGAACCGCCCTTGAACTGATCTCATCGAAGAGCATCCAGATAATTCCCATTGGTATGAGCCACCTGATGCAGATGTTCCACCACCGGCCCAGGCGGAAGGCTGAATTCCTCGAAATGTACTTTCTCTGGTTTTCCGCTCCTATGGACCAGCCTATCATCAACGTTTCCACAAGTACCACCAGGGTAAGACCGAAGCTGTTCATGAAGTGATCCGCAATGTCCAGAATGTAGAGCCCTGCTCCCGTGAGCATGGGAAGCCCCAGAAGAAATGAGAGTCCTCCAACCGTGAGGTTGGCCTTTCTGTGAGAGGTGTTCCACTTGTCTTTCACTGCGGAAGTTGCGGCTTCGAGGAGGCTGAAAGCCGAGTCAACCGCAAGGGTAAGGAGCATCAGGAAAAAAAGAACGCCGAATATCCTTGCCCCCGGAAGATTTCCTATGATGTGCGGGTAAGCCACAAAGGCAAGGCCGGGACCGGCCTGGGCAACCTCCGTTATGTGAACGCCCATTTTGGTGGCCTGGTATCCCAGGGCGGAGAAAACCGCAAGACCGCCGCAGAATGCGGTGAGTGCGTCTGCCACTCCTATGAGTATGGCATAACCGGCCAGGTTCGTTTTTTTAGGAAGGAAGCTTCCGTAGGCTATCATTATTGCGAAGCCGACGCTGAGGCTGAAGAAAACCTGTGAGATGGCGGCAAGCCAGATATCCGCGGATAGAAGCCTGCTCCACACAGGTGTCAGGTAGAATGATATTCCGGCTTCCGCTCCTGGAAGGGTAAGCCCCCTTATTATGAAAAGAATAAGAAGCCCCCAGGGAATGAATACTGTGTAGTAGACCACTTTGCTTACGGTTTTGGTGCCCTTCCACACCGAAGCCACGATCCACACCCAGGAAATGACGAAACCGATGAGAAGTGGCCAGCGGAATGTGCCGATGTCCCAGGGCTCGCTGGTGAGTCCCAGAAAGTCGTTGTAGAAAAAGTCTGCCGGGGAAGCCATGAAGGTGTCGGCGTTTGCCAGGGAGGACATGGCATAGAGATGCCCCTGCCAGGCAACAAGGAAAGTGCCGCTTTCTTCGATGATGCTTCGGGTTCCGTCCACCGGATCGGTGAACTCCTGCCCTATGAGCCTGGAAGGGACAGGGGTGAGGACTTCCATGTCATTCATCCGGGATGGTTCTATGGAGAGCTCAACGTTGGCATATTCACCGCGATCCTGCTGCCAGCCCAGAGTGGCGGCCTCCCAGGTGTAATTGACACTCCATGACATGATTATGGCGTAGTAGGTTACAATGATGAACCCGACGCCCACGGCGAACCAGCCGAACCACTGCATTTTTGGTCTGAGGACCGCAAAGGCCCCGGGGGCGGACTGCCTGGTTTTATGGCCCATGCTGAACTCAAGCATAAGCAGGGGAATTCCCGCGATGAAAAGACAGATGAAGTAAGCTACCAGGAAAGCTCCTCCACCGTTCTGGAAGGTTATGTAGGGAAACCTCCAGATGTTCCCGAGACCGATGGCGGAACCGATAGCCGCCAGAACGAAGGCCGTTTTGCTGTTCCACATTTCCCGTGAAGCCACTGTACCCCCTCCTCACTGTTTGAACTGACGCTTCAAATTAGTTTCATTTGATCCGTGGAGTCAAGAGGATGGGAAAATCAACATTGACTCGAGGCACGATGTCGGATATAAATAATTGGAATAAAATTGTTGTAGGGTGTGAGACTGAATTTTGTAAAAAATTTTCAAAACATTGAAGGGAAGAGGGAATGCTCACTCAACTTCTTGTATTCATGGCTCTTGCAGGTTACGGTCCCTGGGTGTCCACGGGTCCGGAGGGCGGTGATCTGGATGCACCGGTGCAGTCGCCTGTGAATGCCCAGGAACTTTGGGCCCTTTCCGGCTACAATCCCACACAGGTGGTTCATTCAACCGACGGCGGAGAGACGTGGGAGGCTGTCTCCTCGTTCACCGGAAGCACGGTTTATGACATGGTTATTTGCCCCGACGGGCGCCTTGTAGCTGCGGGAAGCAGCAGAACATGGACATCCACCGATGGAGGCCTCACCTGGAGCACCAACTACAGCACGAACACCATGTTCTACGACCTCGCGGCTCATCCCACGAATTCAAGTGAAGTTTTCGGCTCAGGGTATGCCTATGACGGCAGCTGGAAGCTTGCTTTCATGCACTCCACCGACGGCGGTAATACCTTTTCAGTGAGTTTCATTCCCCTGGGAGGAAGCTATACGCAAAGCTACGGAAGATCCATCGCCGTTTCCAAGAGCGATCCCTCGATTATTCTTCTGGGGGGATACGGATATTCTTCCACCGACGCAACCTACGATCCCTTTGTATTCCGTTCCACCGACGGAGGTAGCAGTTTTGTGGACGTGACCCCTGCCGCCGCTTCTTCCCAGTACTACTTCTACGGTGTGGGAATTCATCCCTCGAACCCTGACATAATGCTTGCAGGTTCCCTGTACAGCATGTACCGTTCCACCGATGGCGGGGCCAGCTGGACAGTAGCAGCCCCCAGTCAGACGTACAATTATGGAATAGCCTTCAGCGATGCTGATCCTGATCTGGTGGTAGCAGCCGGAATTAACAGGATCTACCGCTCCACCGATGCCGGTATCAGCTGGTCATACGTCTATTCCCCCTTCACCGGCGCATCCGGGATCCAGTGGATGGTTCCCGACTGGAACGACGCTGACAACGTGTTTACATCATCCTCCAACGGCTTCTACATGTCTTCTGACGCTGGCGTTAACTGGGTCTTGAGCAACGACGGACTGATCGTGGGGAAAGTACTGGCCATGGAGGAGTCCCAGGGCTACATCTTCATGAACATGCAGGATATGGGGCTTTTCAGAACACCGGCTTCAGGGGCCGTGAACTGGGAGGAGGTGTCCACCCCGCTGTCCTGCGGTGACTTCTGCGACATATGCGCAGACGGTTCCGGTACACTTCTTGCCCTTGAAGGGAGCGGTTGAGGCAACTCCGAGCTCTACAGGAGCACAGACGGAGGTTCCGTCTGGACATTGGCAGACAGTTACTACGGAGACGGTTACGGTATGGTATACGCAGGGGGCTCCACCTTCTGGAGCTGCGGATATAAATACACTTCGCCCAATTACATGGCAGTGGCCTCGCAGTCAGTGGACGGAGGCGCAACATGGACCAGGCATACTCTCTATTCCGGAACTCAGTACGGATACGTGAGAGCAATTGCTGTTGACCCCGTGAACGCAGACAAGGTGTACTGCCTTGGATACCAGAACGGATCATATGCACTTTTCTCCACCATGAACGGAGGTTCCAGCTGGACTACCTCGACGATCACCGGTTACACCGGAACACCCTACGGACTCATGGTTGATCCCTCAGACCCTGAGCACCTGGCTGCGGCCTCCTCCAGCGGTCTGTATCACTCCACCGACGGCGGAATGGTCTGGAGCAAGGTTACATCGGGATTCAGCACTGCTTTGGACCTTTACCAGTCCGAAATGCTTGGAGGGCTCTGCATCTCTACCAGCGCGGGAATCTGGATATGGGAGAACTGGTCGGACACACCCGTTTACTTCGGTGAAGACCCGGGAATTCCACAGGTGAAGACGGTTCTGGAAACACCTGGAGAATATCTCTTCGCGGGAACACAGGGGGCCGCGGTATGGAGTTCCTACTGCGGAGTCGGCGTTGAAGATGGGTCATACGGCGGTGTGGCGCATTCTCTGCCTGTGTCCATCAGTCCCAACCCGGCATCCGGGGGCCTTGCTACTGTTTCCTTTACCCTGCCTTCGGCGGGAGACGCACGGATAGAGGTGTATGACATAACAGGCAGAATGGTGAGGACCCTGGGCTCGGGAGAAATGGTAAGCGGTATCCATCAGCTTGACCTTCAGACCGACGAGTTCGTGCCCGGTGTTTATTTTGCCGTTGTGCGCTTCGGTGACAGCATCCGTTCGGGAAGGTTCGTCATAGCGGAATAGGTATTGTTTCAAGAAACCTTGTGGGCAGTGGGGAAACGGCTTATAAATCATCAGCAGTCGTTTCCCCGCTGAAGCTATGGAGGTTGTGTTGAAAACCCTTGCTGTTATTCTGATGTTCTCCGGTCTCTCAATGGCGGCCAATGTGTGCATCTATAACTACGATCAGGTCGACCTGATCTACGACCCTGTGGTCGGTGACTCCGTTGACACCGGTTACTGGGTGGAACAGACCCTGCTCGCCCTGGGTGACACCGTTGATTCCGGGACAGCTCTTCCCGCTGATCTCAGTTCCTATGATGCGGTCTTCATGATGATGGGCATGTACACCTGTTGAGGCGACAACAACACAATCGCACCGGCGGTGCGGACGCAGCTTGTCAGTTACCTTGAAGCAGGCGGTTCAGTTTACTTCGAGGGAAATGACATCGGCTACAGTAACAGAACCTATGAAATCTGGCCCTATACCGGCCTCAATTACGTTGGAGACGGCTCATCCGCCTCCACCGGAAACGTTCAGGGCATAACCGGTTCCCTTATGTGTTCAGGAATGGAATTCGGCTATCCCTACAAGTCTGAAGCCGACGGATATGTGGACTACTTCTCTCCGAATGGCGGAGCAATGGTGTTCACAAGTCAGGATGATCTGGGAAGGGTCGGCTGTTATTCGGGACCGTCCAATAACTACAGAACCATTACTTCATCTGTGTTCTTCAGCGTTTTCCAGGAGAACGCTACCACAAAACAGGAACTCATGGCTGCCTACATGGAATTCCTCACAGGGGGTACCGGAAGCGCAGGGGATCCTGCGGCACAGATCAACCCGGTTACGGCATCGGTGGCCAGTCCATCCACCGGAATGATCTCCCTCTGCATCAGTCTTCCCCGGGAAGCCCGGTGCAGCCTTGGTGTGTATGACGTATCCGGCAGAAAAGTGGGAACAATGGTGGATGCCGCCGTATCAGCAGGTAACCACACCTTTGCCGTTTCAGGCAGCGGGCTTGTCCCCGGCACCTATTTCGTCTGCGGAAAAGCAGGGGAACTGACCGTTTCCGAAAGAACCGTTCTTCTAAGGTAACTGGAAATGATGGGGGCGCCTGTGACGGCGCCCTTTATCTTCCAGGTCCGAATGAGTAATCGCTTCCGTAGGCGAATGTCCATCTTGTTTCACCTTCGTTGTTCCAGCCGGGTCCAAGACTGGCGGTACCGCCGGGAATGTTCACAGCGGCACATAATCCCGCTCCCCAGCTCAGTTCACCGTCATCATAACTGGAGAACGTATCGAAATCATAGGTACCGGCGGCCTCAAGTTCAAGGAACATTGGGCCTAACGTCCTTCGGGAGAGAGAAAAACCGGCGGCGGCCCTTTCCCTTGTGGGAAGGGAATTCCATCTGTAGCCCGGTATTCCCCTGGAGGCTGTGAGCCTGGATTCCTGCCAGCTGTAGTTGTCGCCCCACAGGAGGTTTCCCCAGGTGTACAATCCCCCTTGAAATCCGTTAAGGAGATGGCTTCTTCTTGCCACGTCCCAGTTCAGTGTGTAGTGTGTGTGTTCCCTGGCAGGTGACCATTCGGCCTGCATGAAGAATCTGGTGCCGGGGGCTGCTGCGGTGGGATCCGTTCTGGTATCCGTGAGAAAGGAAACGGCCAGGGCAGGGAATGATTCCGTGGTACCGGTGCCGGAATAGCTTCTTCCCCTGACACCCGTGGACAGCTCCATCATTCCGAACCATGAAAAGGGACGGCCGAAGTTCAGCGAGGCAGAATGATCCGTCCAGGTTCTCAGATAGTTTCCGCCTGCTCCATCCGGCTCCCAGCCCTTTATCTGGCTTATGCTGCCGGAGACGCTCATGTACCTGTCCCGGTCCCTGGTGTTGGTGAAGCTCGTTAACTCGGCAAAGGCGTAACCGTTGCCCCCTCCTGTGTTCACTATGGATCGTATTCCCCTGTTGAAGGTGTTGTTGTGTTCCACGGTGATCCTTGCGTCCAGTCCGAAATCGCTGTTGTAGGAAAGGCCCAGCCCCACGCTTCCCGGATCTTTCTCCGTGAGCTCGAATGCCAGGTCCGCGTACCCCTGCTCTCCCGAGGGTCTCATGGAGAAGCGAACCATACTGAAAAGCCCGGATGCGTATATGTTCTCTGCGGCTTCGATTGCGGAAGCTCCGTTCAGGGTGTCGCCGGAGGCAATGGTTATCCATCTGTCTATGGCAAGAACCGATACATTGTTGTTGCCTGCGAAAAGAACGTTCCTGAGCACGAAATCAGGAGGATGCCAGCCGGTTCTATCGTCTGCTCCCCTGGGCAGGTCGGGGTTTTCGGCGATCCATTCCATACCCTGACTGTATCCCCATTCAATAAGCGAATCGGTTTCTTCGAAACTCCAGACATGGGAATTCTTGAGATCAGGGGTGAAAAGCCAGCGGGGCTCTCTGTAGTAGCCCTCATTTACCCTGCTGGAAAGGGCAGAGAAGGTCATTCCCGTTACCGTGAACAGTGAAGGCGCCTGGGGGAACTCCACGGGATTTGCATTGCCCACGTTCACGGCCAGAACAGGGATGCCAGGCCAGACCTTTTCGGCCACGTCCACGGGCATGTTGTCGAACATGCCGCCGTCAACGAGCAGCAGTGAATCGTACTGCACCGGGGGGAATATCCCCGGTATGGCCATACTGGCAAGCTGGAACCTCCAGAGCTGCCCCTTGTCGAAAAACACCCTGTCCCGGCTTATAAGGTCCGACGCCACCACCCGCAGAGGAATTCGCAGAGAGTCGAAGGAGAAACCCTTCTGCACCTGTGCGGGACCTGTCATTCCCGATAAGAGGAAACCCACCCTCATGTTTGTTACGGCGCTCTGGGGAAGGGAGGGGGTCAGTCCCCGAAGATCCAGGTTTATCAGATCCTGTCTTCCCCGGATTCGGTCAGGCAGGAAGGTGAGCCTGGCCTCGGGCTCGGAGCTGAACAGATGGTTCCAGTTCATTCCTGAACACAGACTGTCCAGCTGATCTGCCGAGTAGCCGCAGGCGTAAAGGCCCGCCATGAGTGCCCCCATGCTGGTTCCGGCTATTGCGGAGATCCTTACATCGTTTTCCTCCAGGGCCTTGAGAAACCCTATGTGGGCAAGACCCCTGGCCCCTCCGCCGGCAAGGACCAGTGCAACCCCCGAAGGAACCGTGGGAGGCGGAGACTTTGCCCCGGCGGAAGAAAGGAGAGCCGCTAAAAGAATCATAAGGAGATACCTTTTCATTGGGCCACCGCCGCAATGATACACGATTGAGAAGTGTGGATGTTCTGCAGGTGGTGCAGCTCGTCCGGATGGACTATGGCGGTCTCCCCCGGAGAAAGATGGTCGAGCTCCCCCTCTCCGTGGCTAAGAGCGACTTTTCCCCTGTGAATGAAGTAAACCACTCCCTGATGGAAGGAGGTCCTTGCGGTTCTTCCGTTTAAAGCAAGGGTTATCCTCCTTACGGTAAATCTGTTGCACCCGGAACCGGGGCCGGCCAGTACCGCTTCAGCAAGCCCCCTTGATTCAGCCTGGTTCACCCGGGTTTCCCTGGGTCTTTTCACTATCACAGCCAAAAAAGACTCCTTTACTCCTGGCAGAGAAGAAACTATCTTCGGAGGTCAACGTATATAAATATGTTGGGTAAACCCATTGACACAGTCAGTGATATAAGAAAGAAACCAAACAGGAGGAAAGATGAAAACTGCTTTACTGTTTTTTGCAGTGCTTGCGTGTGCATCATTCGCTTCGGGACTCACACTGGTCGAGTCCTCTCAGGAAGGTGTCACACTGAATCTCAGCTCCACTCAGCCGGAGTTCGGTTCAGTGATGATCCGCGGAGCAGAATACACAACCGTAAGCATGGCTGACGCCGAAAACCTTGCCGAAGCGGGACTTCCCAGGGTACCCGTTTACAGAACCTGGATAGAGATTCCCTTCGGAGCAACCGTTGAGGCAAACGTTACTGAACTCAGGGTCGAAGAGATAAGCCACGACGGCGGAGCCCTCGTTCCCGCCGTTGAAAGCGCTTCCAAGGATCAGCCCAGGGATGCTTTCACCATGACCTATGACCCTCAGGTATACTCCCTGGGAACAGCTTTCCCCGAGAGCTGGGTCAGAGTTGTCTACGCCGGCGGAATGCGCGGCCGAAATCTGGCTCTTGTGGAAGTAATGCCACTTCGCTGGAACGTTCAGGACAACAGCTATACCCTTCTCGCCGGAGCTGAGATCGAACTCAGTTTCCAGGGCGGCGATATTGCCCGTTCATACGAGCAGGCTGCTGCACTGGCATGCACCGATTACGAGAGAATCCTTCAGAGCACCCTTGCGAACTACGGCACCTTCGAGGGCGGACTGGACACCCCTCCCGCTCCCTACCTCATCATTGGTCACAGTGATTTCGTGGATACCGCAATGGATGCCTTCGTAGCCCATAAGGAAGCTCTTGGTTTCGATGTGGAAATGGTGGATCTTTCCGTTACCGGTTCCACCGCCGACGATATCAGAACATACATTCAGAACGCAATCGCCGGAGGAACGGTTTACGTACTTCTCGTCGGTGATTCCGGATTCGTTCCCGGCGGCAGCGCAACCACATACGGTGATGTCACTGACCTCTACTATTCATGTCTCGATGACGGCGGCTGGGTTCCCGACTGCTTCCTTGGCCGGTTCAGTGTTCAGACCACCGGTCAGGCTTTCACCATGGCCCAGAGAGTGATCGACTACGAGAACAGTGTTGGTGTACAGAGCTGGGTACAGAACGCGCTTTTCATAGCTTCCAGCGATAACAGCAGCATCTCCGAGGGTACACATAACTACTGCATTTCCAACTACCTCGATCCCAGGGGTTACAACTCCACCAAGGTATATCCCAGCCAGGGCGGTACTGCTGCCAACGCTGTTACAGCAATAAACGGCGGTGTTTCCATGGTCACCTTCAGCGGTCACGGTTCTCAGACCAGCTGGGCTGACATGAGTTTCAGCTCCAGCAATTTCAACCAGCTCACCAATGATGGAATGTACCCCGGCGTTCTAAGCCATGCCTGCCTCACAGGTGCTTATTCAACAGGCACATGCTGGGCGGAAACATGGACCCGTACACCGGAACGCGGCGGCCTTTACTTCTGGGGATCCGTACCCAGTACCTACTGGGACGAGGATGACATTCAGGAAAAAGGCGAGTTCGATGCCTTCCTCGGCAATGACATCTACTGGCCGAAGGGCTACATGAACCAGGGTCTCATGTCCGTCTACAGCTACTACAGCGGCGGCGGAAGAACTCAGTACTACTACGAGGGATACACCCTTTTCGGTGATCCCAGTGTGATTACGAAGACCTGGCCCATGACCGGTATCGAAGAAGATCACTCCACGGGTATAGTGAACTCTCCCATATCCGTCTCCGCCCCCAACCCTGTAATGGGAAGCGTTCCCGTTACCCTTACAGGCGTAGCCGGGCCGGCCACCGTTGAGATCTTCGACGTTACTGGCCGAGTTATCGACCGTCCCTTCCAGAACGAACTTACGGGACAGGCCGTGTTCACATGGGATGCCACGAGCATTTCCACAGGTGTTTACTTCATGCGTCTTACCCAGGGGGGCAGCATTGCCACCGCAAGGGTCAGCGTAGTCAGGTAAAACCCTTTTAAAGAAGGCGGCCGAAGACACCTTCGGCCGCCTTTCTGCGTTCAGACGGTTCATACCTGAACCTGCCGTGGGTTCTTACTTCTCCAGATGCGCTTTGCTATAATACGGATTGCATGTTCAGGGAATGAAAATTCATTTTTTGTTGTATGGGTTAATGAGAATATGAAAAACAGGAAGGGGTCTTTAATGTTCAGAAAACTGGTTCCAATAGCATTCGTTCTGCTGCTGGCCGCAGCGGGTTGCTCACTTCTGGGTGGAGGCGGTCTCAAAGCCGGAGATACGGCCCAGGGAGATCTTGATACAGGTGTTGATATTGAAGAACTCATCCCCGACTTCGAGGAAGTTCTTCTTCCCGCCGGCATCCTGGTGGAAGACGACTGGCCAGCCCTTGAGTTTGCCCTTGCCGCAAGCGATGAGGGTGTTTCACTTTACATAGAGGAAGATGATATCGATCCTGTCATCGTGGTTCTTGATGCCGAAGGAAACGTTCTTGCCGCAGGCGATGACTGGGACGGTGAACTGGATGCCTTCATCTCTCTGGATGAAGTTCCCGACGGCGCCAGAGCCATAGTTTTCGACGTAACCGGAGACGACGGCGAATTCCTTATTGAAGCCGACGAGGCTGACGACTACCAGTGGAAGCTGGAAGCCGATGACCAGATGGAAACGTTCATCCTTGCCGACAAGGAAAACGACATCTGGGAAGACATGATCTATGACGGTTACGATATTTACAGGGAAGACTGGGAGTCCTGCAGGGTTATTCCCCTGGAGATCCGCGGCGACATGTGGGCAAGGGTTGCCGTTTCAAGTGAAATAGACTGCGTAATGGCCATTTTCATGGTTGACGACGACGATCTTGAGTACGTTGACTACGACGATGATACCGATGGGGCAAACCCTGTCTTCGCAGGGGAGCTTGAGGACGGCGACTACCTCTGTATAGTTAACACCTACAGCGGTTCTGAAGATGCCGAGTTCACCATTACCGTGACGGAAATGGATCCCGACGAGATGTCCGCTGACATCGTACCCGTATACGAAATGGACGAATGGTACACCGGAGAATTCCGTGAAGGTTCCATGGTAATGGGTTACTGGCCCGAAGCGGGAGACTTCTGGGGAATATATCCCGAAGAGCAGGTGGTGGTGTTCGAGTTCGAGATCACCGAAGACGGCGAATACGTATTCGACGCAATGTGCTATGAAGACACGAAGATGGCCATCATCGACGAAGACATGTACATGATTGACTACAACGATGACGGACCCGAGGGTCTTGACCCCCAGCTCACCCTTGAGCTGGCTCCCGGCCGTTATGCCGCTCTGGTCACTCCCTACTCCGATATGTCCACCGAGTGGGTTGACTTCAAGTTTTCCATGAACGCTCCCATAGAGAGGGAGAGGGCATATGCCCCCATGGAATTCGACGAGTACAAGAGCTCAAATGTCTACCTGCACCTTGTGGTTGACCCGGGTGATACCTGGGAGATCTTTGCGGAGAGCGATACCGACCTCACCCTTACAGTGGTGGATGCTGCAGGTGAGACCTACTTCAGCGATGACGACGGAGGAGACTTCAACCCCTGGCTGGAGATCGAATCCACAACGGAGAATGCCGGAGCCTGGATGGTGGATGTGGAGTCATATGGCGGAAACGGCATTAATGACAATGTTCACTTCGTAGCAAGACCCCTCAGGTCCGCACCGTCTTCCAGCGTCAGCGCTCCCATTGAGATAGACATATAGATTCCGCGCAGTGGCCCGGGAGGAATCCCGGGCCTTATTTTATTTCGAACACTTTCCTGTGATGAAGGAACACCAGAAAAACCCTTACCGGTTTACCCGAAGCCTTTTCCAGCTCTCTTTTATAAAGCAGCTGGTGTTCTTCGTAGAGCTTCTTTCTTTCCTCCGGATCGCCGGTGTCGGTCTTGTAGTCCACCGCTTCCAGGCAGCCGTTTCTCTCCAGAAGAAGGTCCACATAATAGAATTTTCCCCTGGATATTATGGGATGCTCTCGCCCGATCACCTTTGACCCGCTGAGGTCGAAGGTTTCAAAAAAATTGCCTATGAGGCTGACTGTCCTTTCCGGGAATTCCAGAACTTTATCCAGGAGTTCTCCGTTGCTTTGCAGCCATTCCTGAGGGTTTTCAAGGTCTATGAACTCCATCAGACCGTGCACCTCGGTCCCAAGGCGCATGGCCTCCTCTCTCTCTGTTTCTCCGTGGGGGAAGCTCACATCGAAGAGGCTGGTGAACGGTTCGCCGGGGGAAGGGGGAGGAGCCTCGGGGAAGGCTGCTCTTTCCGTGGAAACTTCGACCGGGTCCATCACTATGCAGTTGAAATGATCCGTTTCAGTAAGGGCTGAATGAATTATGCCGCATGGGCTTTTTTCCCCGCCTGAGGGCTGAAGGAAGATGTCCAGCCGATCACGGGGTCTTGTGACGGCCACGTAGAGAAGTCTTCTGTACTCCGCAGTTCTTCTGCTCTCTTCCCTTCTCTTCAGTGCCGGGTAGCTGTCTGAAATTGCGCTTCGCAGCTTCAGCCCCAGTCTTCCGGTTCTCTGATCCGCCAGAACCGTATCACTGATGCCGTTGAAGCTGTGACCGGGGTTGGCTATTATCACATGCTTCCATGCCAGACCCTTGGCTTTGTGTATGGTGGTAACGGTGACCGCTCCATCGGATTCCTCGGGTGGGGCAGACGGTTCATCTGCACTTATGGGAGAGGTTCCCTCCAGGGTTTCCAGCAGCTTCCAGCAGTCGGTAATGGTTTCCGCCTGTTCCATGATGAACCGCATGTTCCCCAGTCTTCTTCCGGACTGGTACCGGCTTCGCCTGATGGACTGGAGAATGCACGTGTTCCTGAAAAGAGTCCTTATGAAGATGTGAGGGGGGAAGGTCCTTGCCGCTTCTCTCAGAGAGCGGATGAGGGAGAATGCCGTTTCCAGTTCCACGGAGGGGGCGCATGTCTGCTTCCACACCGTTATCGCTTTGTCGTCAATGCCGAAATACATGGATCTCAGGGTGTCCACCTCGGCCTTGCCGTCGTCCGGGTCAAGAAGATATCTGATCAGTGAAGCCGTATCCCTGACCTCCGGCCTTTTGTGAAAATCCCTTCCTGCCTCCACCCGATAGGGAATACCGCGGCTGTCGAATTCCCTGAGGAGTTCATCCATATGGGTCTTGGTCCTGAAGAGCACCGCTGTGGAGCCCGGGTCGGTTATCAGGTCTGCTATGCTCACCGCCTGCATGGCGGAATGGATTTCCGCTCTGCTCCCTTCCACCTCAGGCAGAATGTGGATGAAGACCCCCTGTCCTTCTCCGGCGTCAGGTGCCGGTTCGATGGGGCTGTATTCGCTTGAAAAGGACCTTTCCTCCGGAGCGGAATTACTGAAAAGGGCTTCACCGAAGCTGTTCACGAACCGGATGATCGACTTTGCGCTCCTGAAGTTCACTGTGATGGTTTCGGAAAGGGCATTGTTTTCCTCGAGGAACCTGGCGGTTTCCTTGTAGGTTTCGATGTCCGCTGAACGCCATCCGTATATGGATTGCTTCGGGTCTCCCACCACCGTGAGTTTCTCCTTCATCCCGGTTCCTTCCAGTATTGACCTGAAGAGACGGACCTGTATCAGGCTGGTATCCTGGAATTCGTCTATGAGGATGTACCTGAATTTTTCATTCAGCTTTTTTCTAAGCTGGGCTGATCTGACAACGGCTTCACCTGCAAGGAAGAGAAGATCATCGTAGGAGAGCCTTGTGGGGTCTTCGTCCCAGATCCTGCGTATACGGTTGAGGAAGGGAAACACCAGCTTTTCCAGGGCGGGAGCAACCGGCTGCATGAGCCTGTATCCCTTCAGGGTTTCCAGGTCTTCCATGTAGGCCCCGAGCTCGGTTTTGACTTCCTTTAAGCCTTCTCTGCCGCCCCAGTTCGACCGGGAACCGCAATTCCTTGCAATACCGGCGTTCAGATCGCCTTTGCTCAACCGGTCTAAAGCAGCGGATATCTTCACACATAGCTTATCGGTTTTGTCCGGGCAGAGGCTTTCAAGTGATCTCAGCCTGTTCAGCCATTTCTCCGTGAGTTCCTTTTCCGCCTGTGCCGTGTCTCCCAGAAGTTCCGGATCGGTGAGCCACCTGTGTTTCTCCATTTCACCTGAAGCTTTCAGGAGCACCGGAGAGCCGGGACGCCTGAGGGCATCTGATGAGGCCTCCAGGTCTTCCTTCTTCACTGAAACCAGGAAAAGGTCCCAAAGGACTTCCATCTCCGACTTGCTGAAATGACTTGCCTCGGTGGTGAATTCGGGAACCCCGCCGCAGAGGTGGTAGTATTCCCTGAGAATTCTCGAAGCAAAGCCGTGGATGGTATGGATCCAGGCCTGGTCCATCTTCCTTCTGGCCTCGGCAGGTATTATCTCACGGATCCTGGTCCTCAGCTCGCTTGCCGCCGCATCGGTGAAAGTGACCACCGCTATGTTATCCAGTGAGGTACCCGCTTCTATTATGGTGCATACCCGATCCGTGAGGAGGGTGGTCTTGCCTGTACCGGCGCTTGCCTCCACCACAACGCTTCTTGCGGTTTCACCCTTTATGGCTTCCCTGACGGCTTTGTCGGGTATCATTTTCCCTGCCACTTTTTTTCCTTAGTGAGGGGAAATGCTCCGTTCCTCATTTTTTCCACTGTTTCTTTCACCAGGTTTTCGAACTGGTCCTGAATGGAGTCAAGCTCATCACCTGTGATTTCTTCGAAGGTCACGTCGCCATTACCTTCAAGGTGGATGTAGCATGCAGCGGTTTCCGGCGGGTATCCGTTCTGCAGTGCCAGGTTCCTGTAGAAAGGCAGCTGAAGTTTTAATTCCTTCAGCATGTTCTTTACGGTTATTCCCCTGGGTCTTCCGGTTTTAAGGTCTGCAAGAATAAGTTGCCCCGGGCTGTCTTCGAAGATAAGGTCGATGCGTCCCCGGGCCGGGCAGCCGGCCACGGTTCCCTCCACCGGGATCTCGCTTCCCATGTATCTCCAGTTTCTTCTTTTCAGCTCTTTTCTGAGTTCCTCGATGGCGTCTGCCGTATGCTTTATCCATATCTCCGAGAGTTTTTCAGAGCCCAGCATTATCTCGAGCTCCGATTCATCGGCGGCGCGCTGTACGGGACCTGCCGCAGGCGAATCCGTTGACAGGCAAAGCTCGACGCATTCGTGAACCAGGATGCCCCTGTTCAGAGGGTCGGGTTCCGATCTTACGGGGAAATCCTCGGGGGTCCGTACCTTCCAGAGGTTCTCCACCATGAACTGGAAGGGATTTCTGAGATAGTTTTCAAGCATGGTGGCGCTGATACGATGCCCGGTGAAAAAACCCGGCCCGATCATTCCGCAGTATGAAGCTTCGAAGGATGGGTTCTCGTAATCGAAGAGCAGCCTTTCCCGCTGGGCAAGAAGGGAAGAAGAGAGGAAGGGGGGATTTTCCGGAAAGTCCAGCGTCACCCATGGCATGGAGGGAATGTTCTCCCGCAGAACGGTATTCCTGAAGGGGTTTTCCGGTTCGTCCTTCAACCGCAGAAGAAAGGGAGAGAGGGCAACGGAGTTCCCCTTTAAATCGGTGTTCTCCGCAAGGATCACCAGTTTTTCTTCCGCAGCTTCGAACACCTGTCTCAGCAGGAATGCGTCTTCGGTTTCCCTGTTGTCCGGTGAAGGCATTTGCAGAAGTTCTTTCATTTCCACGGGCAGTCTGGGATCGTTCACCGTTCTGCCGGGGAATTTTCCCTCCTCCATTCCGGTGAGGATCACCGCCTTGAAAAGAGTTCCCCTTGTTTTCTCGGGAGACAGTATCCTGACCCCGTTTCTGTCCCCATCTGCAATTTTCACCGGTTCTTCCAGGGCTTTCTCCACAAGTTTTCTGAACAGAGCAAAAGGAACTTCCCCTTCGACGATGAACTTCCTTCGGTTCAGGACCGTATCGAAACAGTAACCGGGCAGTGACTCAGGGCAAAGTGCATTCAGTGCTTTTCTCATGCGTCTCAGGTATTTTTCAGGCGGGGCACCGGATGGCATCTTTCCAAAATACGCGGCTATGGTTTCCGTGAACGGGAAGCGGGTTTTCATCATGTGGTCCATGCCGAACCGGGCTCCGGTTTCAGCTGCCCTTGCAGAATAGCCGGAAGGACCCGGAGTGTCCGGTGCGGTGACCATTCCCGTGGAGAGCAGCCCCTGGATGTCAGTGTGGTGAAAATTGCTGTCGGCAAGGGCATTCAATCTGATTATCAGTCTTCCCCAGGGAAGATCCGCCGCCTTCACCGTAAGGTGGGTTTCGCAGGGGATCCCGCAACAGTAGAGTTCGGTTTTCACAGACCGCGCGCTGTCTCCCGATGCCACCACGGCAACCTGTTTCAAAGGGATATCCAGTTTTTTTATTTCGTTCACCACCGCCCCGGTAAAGGCCGTACCGCTGCCGCACCTTTTCAGGGATATGGCCCGATTCTCCTGAAGAGCCTTGCCGGTTAGAAGATTTTCCGCGAACTGAGCATTGGCGGAGAGAGAATGGCTGCCATCCACCCGGTGAAGGTCTTCTCTTCTGTACAGGTCTTTCAGAAAATCCAGTGTTCTCACGAAGGCCTTCCGCCAGTGATGTGAAGGATGAACCGGCGAGAACCATTTTATATCGGTAAGTGACGCCAGTTTTTTTATGTAGTTTCTCTGGCCGGGGTTCAGATCGTAGAAGCCGTAAAACATCACCCTTTCGTACATTCGTGCGCCGGAAGGACCCTTCCTTGCTGTAATGTCCTGCGTAAAGGGAAATTCCGAATCCCTCAGCTTCTGGTATTCCTTGAACCTCTCCGCGGTTTTCGCAACCTCGGTATCAGGTTCCCTCATGCTTTGTGACTGGATTTCGAACATTTCTGCGGTAATGCCGTTCTCGATGAGATTTTCGAAGAAAGAGGCGGCTGCCCACGCTGAATTCAGTTCATATCCAGCGTGATAAGCAAGGGTAATGCTCTGGGGGACGGAGATCTTTTCCCATGTGAGCGTTTCCGCAAGAGACCTGGCCAGAAGAGGAATTCCCGGGAAGAAACTTACTCCGGTAACCGGTTCCGGGATAAGTTCTGCAAGCCTTGCAGCAAGATGAGAACCTGCGGTTACAATGGCTGTGCCGCCATTCGAACCTGTGCGGGAGAATTCCGTTATCCAGTTTTTTTCAAGGGCTCTCCAGTGACCAAGATGCACCGACAGGAGGGCCACTAGGTTACATCCGCCTCTTCCATGGATTTCCAGAGACGCTTCCTGTCCCTGGGCATTCTGTATGTGGAACCGCCAACGATGACCTTAAGTTTCTGAAGGGGTATTCTTTCGAAGAGTTCACTGTGGGGGCCGTCGCCGTAGACTTCCTCCAGGGCAAGTTTTTCCGTTCCGGCAACCACTATGGGAGTTATTTTAGCCTCCAGGGCGGCGTCAACTATTTTCGCGGTTCCAACCTTGTTCACGAAGTAGCTCTCGCTGATGCAGTCGGCTCCGAAAACGGGAACTGCATTGTCGCTTATGGCAGTGGCAATTCTGGAATCTGCAATGAGTTTTACCTTGAACCCGTGGTTCTTGAGGAGCTTTGCGGATTCTACCCCTTCCTCTCCGGGTTTGGAGCGGGTCTGGTAGATAAGCTCTATTCTGTTCTTCCGGTGCTCCAGAGCCCGAAGCACACTGCCGCTGTTAGAGTGGCAGAGGATGCGGTTGTTGGAGTTTGCCAGAGCCTTGTACAGCTGAATGCCCGATGCTGAAGACTCGGTTCTTATCTGTTTCTGAAGCTCTTTGGCCACTTCCTTCTGAAGGAAGAGCGGTTCCTGTTCCAGGCTGTTCGCCAGATAGTGAAGCGAGACCATGTCGCCTGCCCTTTCCCGAAGCTGATCCGGGAGGTCAGGTCCCTTAAGGAAACCCAGGACTATATGATTCAATACTTTTATGTATATTCCGGTGGCTCCGGATTTTGTGTCTTCGGTGATTTTATCGAGAATCTCTTTCATTGGAAGCGGGACTCCTTTCTCCAATTATGGCTCCTAATAAAACGAGAAATGCCGGCCGTCAACTGCTGATACTCAGGAACAGGATAAAGGACCTCGAGGACAGTTCCAAAATGCCGTCATTAAGGCGGCGTGAGGCGGGTCTTCTTCTTGAGCTTGGCCAGAGGGACGAGGCTGTTGCGGTGGCGACTTCACTTGCAGAGACGAATGCCCGGGATGGAAGTGCCCTTGCTTTCCTTGCCGATGTACTTGCTTCCGCCGGCAGATGGGCCTCTGCTGAAAAGACTTTCACAGCCGCAGCCGGGCTGTGCGCCGAAACTGGAAGAGAGGAAAAGGCAGAGGCACTGTACGCCGGGCCGGTGTTCCTTCTGGCCGAGGCAAGGGGAGATTTTGAAACCTGCTTGCAGGTTGCCCCTTTCCCCCTTCTGAGGAACAGAGCCCTCAGGCTTTCCGGCCATGAATCCGGTGAGTCCTCGCAACCGGATTCGTCACCCTGGCGGGAACTCTTCATACTGGAAAAGGTACACAAACAGGGAAATGTTTCTCTGCTTTCCGGAATTCTCGACCACTGGAAGGCGGGAGAGGCAGAATGGCGATGGAGGATACTCTTCGAGGGTGCATTCCTGGAGTATTCCTCAGGAGAAGTTTCCAGGCAGTGGGGCGATTACCTGAGGGAGACCGGGAAAAAGGTTCTCGATCCCAGGTACCCCGGGGAGCGTAAAGCCCTGAAAAGGCTTCTCCGGGGGTATTTTGTCAAAAACTCTCGCCAGTAGTATCTTACTCCCGGTTTTATTCTGCGGGAAAGGAAGAACTTTTGAAAAAGGCTCTTATAACCGGAATTACCGGACAGGATGGCTCTTACCTTACGGAACTGCTTCTGGACAAAGACTATACCGTTCACGGTATAGTGCGCAGAGCAAGCAGTTTCAACCGTCAGCGCATTGAACACCTCATCCAGGATCCGGATATCTACAACAGCAGGCTCTTTCTCCACTACGGAGACATGACCGACTCCAGCGCCCTTAACAGGATAATAGAGAAGACCGAGCCCGATGAAGTTTACAACCTTGCCGCCCAGAGCCATGTGGGCATATCCTTCGGTGTTCCCGAGTACACCTGCGACGTTGACGCAATTGGTGTGGTCAGGCTTCTGGATGCCCTGCGTGAAACAGGAATGGCAGGCACCACAAGATTTTATCAGGCTTCCACCAGTGAGCTTTTCGGCTCCAGCGCGCCCCCTCAGAGCGAGAACACTCCCTTCAGACCCAGAAGCCCCTATGCCGCCGCAAAGCTCTGCGCTCACTGGATGGTGGTGAATTACCGTGAAGGTTACAACATGCATGCTTCCAGCGGAATTCTCTTCAACCATGAATCTCCCAGGAGGGGAGAGAATTTCGTAACCAGGAAAATCGCCCAGGGAGCTGCCAGAATAAAAAAGGGACTTGCCGGGAGCCTCATGCTTGGCAACCTTGATTCCATGAGGGACTGGGGTCATGCAAGGGACTACGTAAAGGCAATGCATTCAATGCTTCAGCAGCCGGAGGCCGATGACTATGTCATTGCCACAGGTGAGATGCATTCAGTCAGGGAATTTCTGGAAGTGGCCTTCGGCTGCCTCCAGTTGAACTGGTGTGATTTTGTTAAGACCGATCCCCGATATCTCAGGCCCACCGAGGTTGACGCCCTCTGCGGCGATGCTTCCAAAGCCCGAAGAGTTCTGGGATGGGAACCTGAAACCGACTTCGCCTCCCTTGTGGGAGAGATGGTTGATGCCGAGATGAAACGGCTCAGCTGAATCCGGAGGAATACTATGTCAACTGTTAGACCTTTCAGGGGCCTCAGGCCCGGAAGAGAATTTGCCGAGAAGATAGCTTCTCCCCCTTATGATGTGCTCGATTCAGACGAAGCGAGAAGTTTAGTGAAAGACAATCCCCTGAGCTTCCTCCGTGTTGTGAAGCCCGAGGTGGATCTGAGCCCCGGTGTGGATCTTTACAGTGACCCGGTCTACCAGCAGGGTGCCAGGAATCTCAGGCGCCTTATGGAAGACGGCCTGATGAACCAGGACAGAAATCCCTGCTTCTACTTTTACAGGCAGATAATGGGTGACCATTCACAGACAGGTCTCGTGGCCTGTGTTTCCGCGGAAGACTACGACAACGATGTGATAAAGAAGCATGAATTCACCAGGAAAGACAAGGAAGAGGATCGCATACGTCACATAGAGACCCAGAACGCCCAGTGCGGTCCTGTTTTTCTTACATACCCTGATCACTCCGGTCTCGATGCCATTCAGGAAAAGGTCTGCCTCGGTGAACCTGAGTACGATTTCACAGCCGATGACGGGATCAGGCACACATTGTGGGTTGTATCGGACCCGGAGGTGTCAGCCGGGATCGAGAGGTTGTTCGGGGAGGAAGTTCCCACCCTCTATGTTGCCGACGGACATCACAGGAGCGCTTCAGGTGCCATAATCGCCAGAAGACGCAAAAGCAGCAATCCGGGACACACCGGCAGGGAAGAGTACAACTACTTTCTTGCGGTGATATTCCCGGAAACCCAGATGAAGATAATGTCCTACAACAGGGTGGTTCAGGATCTCAGGGGGAGAACCCCGGAAGAGTTCCTGAAAGAGATCTCCGCTTCCTTCTCCATTGAGAAGACCGGCAGGAAAGAACCCCTGTCCAGTCAGGAGTACTCCATGTACCTCGACGGCAGCTGGTACACCCTTAAGCCCCTTCCGGGAACCTTCCCAGCGGACCATCCGGTGAAGAGCCTGGATGCCAGTATACTCCAGGAGAACCTTCTTGAACCCGTGCTTGGGGTGGATGACCCCAGAACCGCTTCTCACATCAACTTCGTGGGAGGGATCAGGGGAACCGGGGAACTGGAGAGACTGGTGGATCAGGGGAAATACACCGTTGCTTTCTCCCTGTATCCCGTATCGGTGGAGCAGCTTATGGCGGTTGCAGACAGCGGAAACGTCATGCCTCCGAAATCCACATGGTTCGAGCCTAAGCTCAGAAGCGGGCTGGTGATCCATGTGCTTTAGAACAGCCCTCAGCTCTGTGATCATGGTTGCGGTGCTCACTGCTTCAGGGTGCACCAACCATCCTGCATCCGATTCCGTGAAGGCATTCACCATGGCCATGGCGGACTCTTCCTGGACCGATGCCTGGAACATGCTTACTCCCGGCACACAGACAGCCTGGGATTCCACCGCGGTAATCATGCAGAGATTCGGCTACACTGAGAGCAGCCAGTATCTTTCCACCCTTGCAACTCCCGTGACCCCTGAAGAGTTCGCCCAGCTTACAGGAGAGCTCCTTTTCGTGAGGATGGCACAATCATATCCTGAAACCGCTGATCTTTCAGGCGAGGTCAGGGGGGTGGAACTCACGGATTCCGTGACTGCCCTTGTTACCGTTGCCACGGTGGACGGACCCCAGATAATTCCCGTGAGGCTCATCGATGACAGGTGGCTTATAGATCTTACCACCCTTACTCCACCGGCTGCTGAAGCCCCGGGTGAGTAAATTCATGGAGTACGCCCTGTTTTGCTGAAGAAATACGCCAGTGAGCTGAAGAAGTCGGAATACAGAAGGAGCCAGCTCAAGGCCGCCCTTCTTTTCATGTGCGGCATTATCGTTTTCGCGGTGATTGCCGGTATTCTTTTCCGCCAGAGTCCGTATCAGCCCCCTGCGGGAAGAATGGGAATCGCAAGCGACTTCCCCCGGGGGACCTGGTTCAATACCGAAGAATCCCTGAGCATTTTCGACCAGCTCAGAGGGCACATCGTGGTTGTTCTGTTCAACGACTTCAATACCCTGGCCGACCTGGAGGATCTGAACCGTCTCTGCTGCATCGACAGCACCTTCGCGGATCAGCCTGTGGCCTGTATAGTGGTTTCTGCGGGAAGGCAGGTCGCCATGACCGATTCCCTGGTGAACCAGTGGCACATTCGATTCCCTGTGCTTGCGGATCCGGACTGTGCCGTCATGGACAACTTCGGCGTCAGAGCACTCCCCGCGGTGATAATAATCGACACGGCATCGAGGATCGCCGCAAGATACTATGAAGACTGGAACCTGGTGCCGCTGGAGGAAATCATCTACGATCTCATGGATCAGGGTGTTGCCACCAGATCACTGGCACCGGACAGATATGAACCCTGCCCGGCGGAAACCATGCCGGACTGCACCACAGAATAGCGAGGACATGATGATAGAGCCCCATGGAGGACAACTGGTAGACAGAATGATAGCCCCGGACGAGATTCCTGCTGATGCGGTTACCCTCAGTCTGAACGAGCGGGAGAAGAACGATCTGGAGATGATAAGCTGCGGAGCCATGAGCCCTCTCAAGGGGTTCATGAACGGCAGTGACTATACCTCCGTGGTTGATTCCATGCGTCTGGCCGATGGAACCGTCTGGTCTCTTCCCGTTGTATTCGCCATGAAGGAGGGGGACCCGGAAGCGGCACCGGGAGATACCGTGAAGCTTTCTTACGAAGGGCAGGTCCGCGGCATGATGAAGGTGGACGACGTCTTCACCGCCGATCTTATGCATGAAGCCAGGGAGACACTTCTTACGGACCACAACGAACACCCCGGTGTTCAGTACCTGAAGAGCCTTTCCGGGACCTATATCGGCGGAAGCATACACGCCATGGACATGAGGGACGAGGAACCCTTCAGGGAACACAGGCTCATTCCCTCTGAAACAAGGGCGCTTTTCAGGGAAAAGGGATGGAAGACCATAGTTGCATTCCAGACCAGGAACCCCATTC